>JACQAI010000661.1 GCA_016195115.1 Pseudomonadota bacterium | reverse complement strand
TGCGTCGGCAACCTGGTCGTCGGCGGCGCCGGCAAGACGCCGGTCGCGCTGGCGCTGGCCGCCGATCTCAAACGGCGTGGCCGGCGCGTCCACTGCCTGACGCGCGGCTACGGCGGGACCTTGTTAGGACCGGTCGTGGTCGACCGCGACCGGCACGACGCGCACGCGGTCGGCGACGAGGCGTTGCTGCTCGCGGCGGTCGCGCCGACCGTGGTGGCGCGCGATCGCGCCGCCGGCGCCGGCCTGGCGTTTGCCCAGGGCGCCGACCTCATCGTGATGGACGACGGCTTCCAGAACCCCGGCCTCGCCAAGGATCTGTCGTTGCTGGTGATCGACGGCGCGGTCGGCTTCGGCAACGGCCGGCTGCTGCCCGCCGGACCGCTGCGCGAACCGATCGATGCGGGGCTGGCGCGCGCGCACGCGCTGGTGCTGATCGGCCAGGACGATCGCGGCGTGCGCCGGCAGGTCGGCGATCGCGTGCCGACCCTGACCGCGCGGCTGGCGCCGACACCAGCGTGGGACGCGCTGCGCGGCCGCCGCGTCGTCGCCTTCGCCGGCATCGGTCGACCCGCCAAGTTCTTCGAGGCGCTGAACGCGCACGGCCTCCTGCTGGTCGAGCGCGCCGCATTCGCCGATCACCATAGCTATACGGAGGAGGAACTGGCGCGCCTGGCGCGCGCCGCCAGCACCGCCGATGCCGTCCTGGTGACGACGGCCAAGGATGCCGTTCGGCTATCGCCCGAGGCACGGGCACGCCTGACCGTGCTCGAGGTCGCGGTGGCGTGGGACGATCCCGACGCGCTCGAGCGCTTGGTCGCGCCGGTGCTCGCGCCGCGAGCGGGCGCGTGATCGGCCGCATGCTGCGCCGCTGGCTGCTCCATCCGGTCGAGGCACTGGCGCTCAGCCTGGTCCTGCTCTTGCTCCGCGTGCTGCCGCTCGACTGGGCCTCGGGCCTGGGCGGCGCGGTCGCACGCGCCATCGGACCGCGCCTGCCGGTGTCCGATCAGGCGCGGCAAAACCTCCGACGCGCGCTGCCCGCGCTCGACGCCGCGGCGGTCGAACGCGTGGTGCGCGGCGTCTGGGATAATCTCGGCCGCGTCGTCGGCGAGTACCCGCATTTGCGCCGGATCGGCGCGACGCGGGTCGAGCTGATCGGCATCGAGCATTTCCAGGCGCTGCGCGACGACGGCGCGCCCGGCATCTGCTTCACCGGCCATATCGGCAATTGGGAGCTCTTGCCCGTGATGGCCGCGCGCCACGGCGTCAGGCTGTCGACCGTCTATCGCGCCGCCAACAACCGCTACGTCGACCGGCTGCTCCGGATCCTGCGCAGCGACGCCGCAGAGCTAATTCCCAAGGGCTCGGCGGGGGCGCGCCAGATGATCGCCGCGCTCGGCCGCGGCGGTCATCTCGGCATGCTGGTCGACCAGAAGATGAACGACGGCATCGAGGCCGGCTTCTTCGGCCGTCCGGCGATGACCGCGCCGGCGCTGGCGCAGCTCGCGCTCAAATACGACTGCCCGGTGCTGCCGGCGCGGGTCGAGCGCATCGGCGGCGCGCGCTTCCGCGTGATCGTCGAGCCGCCGCTGGCGCTGGCGCGCTCGGGCGACCGTGCCGCCGACACGCGCGCGCTCACCGAGACGGTCAACCGCCATCTCGAGCGCTGGATCGCCGACAAACCCGAGCAGTGGCTGTGGCTGCACCGCCGCTGGCCGGATTGACCGGCTGAACTGGCCAGTCCGCGGCGACTCGCGCTAGGATCGAGCCGCGGTGCGGGCGGAGGACGCGGATGTCCACCAAGTCGGACCCTGAGAAAACCGGGGCCAGCAAGCGCTCGAGGATCGTCACCCTGAGCCTGATGGGCGCGGGCGCCGGCGCCATCGCGCTGATCGAGCTGTGGCCGTCGTCGGCCGAGGTGCCGGCCGACGCGTTCCAGAACGTCGAGAGCTGCATCAACAGCGGCCGCTACGACAAATCGACCTGCGAACGGGCATTCGCCGAGGCCGCGCGCCACCACACCGAGATGGCGCCGCGCTACGCCAGCGCCACCGATTGCGAGGCCGACTTCACGCCCGGCGGCTGCGCACCGCTGGCGACGACCGCGGGCACGACAACCCAGAGCTACGCGCCGGTGATGGCCGGCCTGCTGCTCGGCGGCGCGCTGGGCGCCGGCGCGGCCGCCGCGCTGCCGCCGGTGCAACCGCTCTATCGCAGCTGCACGGCCAGCGTCGGCGACGGCTGTACGACGGGGTCGGGCAGCGTCTCGGGCGGCGGGCTGTACACCTGCTCGGGCTACCGCGTCGGCACCAGCTACGGCACGGCGCGCGTGCAGCCGGCGGCGTTCTCGACCGCCCGCGCCGGCACTACGACGTTGTCGCGCGGCGGCTTCGGGGCGCGCGCCAGCGCCATGTCGGCGGCGAGCTGAGGCGTGCGGCGGCTGCGCCTGCGCGAGCGCGCCGATTGGCGGCGCCAAGCGGAAGCGGTCGGCTTCGAGTTCCTGACCGACGACGGCAAACCCTACTGGGACGAGACCGCCTGCTACCGATTCTCCCTGGCGGAGATCGAGGAGCACATCGAAGCGCCGACCCAGACGCTGCTGGCGCTGTGCTACCAAGCGGTCGAGCACATCGTCGGGCGCGACGACCTGCTGCGCCGCTTCGGCATCCCCGAGCCGGCGTGGGACTACGTGCGCCGCAGCTGGCGGCGCCAGGACAAGTATCTCTACGGCCGCTTCGACTTCCAGTACGACGGCAGCGGCCCGGTCAAGCTGTTCGAGTTCAACGCCGACACGCCGACCGCGCTGTTCGAGGCCGCGGTGTTCCAGTGGCAGTGGCTCGAGCAGGCGATCGATGCCGAGATCGTGCCGGGCGGCGCCGACCAGTTCAATTCGATCCACGAGCGCCTGATCGATGCCCTCGGCCGCTTCGGCATCGCCGACCGCACCTTGCATGTCGCCTGCGTGCGCAACCACGCCGAGGATCGCTGGACGGTCGAGTACCTCGAGGACTGCGCCCAGCAGGCGGGGCTGGCGACGCGCTTCGTCCACATCGAGGACATCGGCGTCACGGCCGACGGCCGCCTCACCGATCTCGACGATCAGGCGCTGACCGACGTCTTCAAGCTCTACCCGTGGGAATGGCTGCTCGCCGACCAGTTCGGCGCGCACGTGCTCAAGGACCAAGTGCGCTGGATCGAGCCGCCGTGGAAGCTGACCTTGTCGAACAAGGGCCTGCTCGCGGTGCTGTGGGAGATGTTTCCCGACCACCCGTCGCTGCTGCCGACCTATTTCGAGGACGACCCCCGCGCCGCGTCGCTCGGCAGCGCCTGCGTGCGCAAGCCGTTGCTCGGCCGCGAGGGCGTCGGCATCGGCGTCGGCCGCCAACCGCCGCCGCGCCCGGGGCCGTACGGCGCCGAAGGCTTCGTCGTGCAGGCGCTGTGCCCGCCGCCGGAGCTCGACGGCAACCGGCCGGTAATCGGCTCCTGGGTGGTCGCCGGCCAGGCCTGCGGCATCGGCATCCGCGAGGATGCCTCGGCGATCACCGGCAACACCGCGCGTTTCCTGCCGCACATCATCCTCGACGACGGCTGAACCAACGATGAGGTCCCGCGCATGACCAACTTCGGCACCCGAACCGCCGCGAGCCTCGCCGGTCTGCCCGACTTCATCGCCTATCTCGCCGTTGCCTTCGCCTTGGTCGCGCTGTTCGTGCTGATCTACACGCTGATCACGCCGCAGCGCGAGCTCCAACTGATCCGCGCCGGCAACGCGTCGGCGGCGGTCAGCCTGGGCGGCGCCATCCTCGGCTTCGCGATCCCGCTCGCCATGAGCATCGCGCAGAGCCACGACCTGCTCGACATGGCGCTGTGGTCGATCGTCGCGCTGATCGTGCAGCTCGGCGTGTTCTTCCTGTGCGGCGCCCTGATCGGTCAGGTGCCGCGGCGCCTCGCCGACAACGAGCTGGCGACCGGGTTCTTCCTGGCGCTGACCGCGATCGCCGCCGGCGTCATCAATGCCGCCTGCATGACGGGCCCCTAGCCGGTCGCCGCGCGCGCGATCTCGGCGCCGGTGGCCAGCGCCGGCACGACGCCGCGGCGCGTGCACGCCAGCGCGCCGGCGGCGATGCCCCAGTCGAGCGCCGCGGCGAGGTCGCGGCCGGCCAGCCAGCGCGCCGCGAAGGCGCCCAGGAAGGCGTCGCCGGCACCCGTCGAGTCGATCGCCGTCACGGCCAGCGCCGGCCGGTGAGCCGGCGCCTTGGCGGGTTCGAACAGCCAGGCGCCGCCGGCGCCGATCGTGATCACGACGGCGCGGCCGACCCGCGGCAGCAGGGCCGTGCCGACCTGGCGCGGGTCGGTGTCTGGGGCCACGCCGGCGAGCATGGTCGCCTCGAGCTCGTTGGCGACCAACAGATCGGTCACCGCCCACAAGGCGGCCGGCAGGGTCGGCGGCACCGGCGACGGGTTGAGCACGGTGAGCGCACCCGCGGCGCGGGCGAGCTCGAAGGCACGCACGGTCGCCGCGACCGGGGTCTCGAGCTGGGACACCACCAGCGCCGCGCCGGCGATCAGCCTGCCGGCGCGCTCGACGTCGGCCGCGCTGAGCCGCGCGTTGGCACCGGGATCGTAGACGATCTGATTTTGCCCGTTCGGGTCGACCATGATGATCGCGACGCCGGTCGGCACGCCGGCGTGCTCGGCGACGCCGGTCGTGTCGATGCCCTCGGCGGCCCACAGCGCCCGCGCGCCGGCACCGCCGGCGTCGGCGCCGACCGCCGCGATCAGCGCGACCGCGACGCCGCAACGCGCCGCCTGGATCGCCTGGTTGCTGCCCTTGCCGCCGGCGGTCTCGAGGAAATCGCGGCCGGCCAGGGTCTCGCCCGGCGCGGGAAAGCGGTCGAGCGCGATCCCGAGGTCGCGGTTGTAGCCGCCGACCACGACGACCTGCGGCGCCAATTCGCGTGCCATTCGCCCGCCTTTCCGGTCCCTGACGCCCAGCCTATGCGGGGTCGTCGAAGCGTCCAATCGTCGCCGGCGCGTGGTGGGGCGCACGTTTGACCCAGATTTGTCTCGACGATGTACCGACCGAGCGCGTCGGAACGCCGCAGCTCGAACGTTGTCAGACACCAACGAGATGCGCGCTCAGTCGGGCGCGCCGACAGAGCTCAGCGGAGGTTTTCATGCGCAGAACCGGGTTACTCCTCGGTGCGGCCATCGGCCTGGCCCTCGCCGCGCCGGCCGTCGCACAGACCGATCTCCAGCGCGACATCGCCCGCGACCAGACCGACATCCGGCGCGATCAAGTCGACCTCCGGCGCGACCGCGCCGACGTCGCCGCCGACATGCGCGATCTGCGCACCGATCGCGCCGACCTCCGGCGCGCCGTCCTCGACCATCCGGGTTCGGGCCCTGAGGCCGGAAAAGCTCAGTCCCTCCTTCCAGAGGAAGGCGAACCCCATGACGATGGAGGGGGTGATCGCGAAGACGTGCA
>JACQAI010000660.1 GCA_016195115.1 Pseudomonadota bacterium | reverse complement strand
TGCATTGTACCTCGCGCAAGAGCTTGCGGCTGCTCGGCTCGGTCGGCGAGCCGATCAATCCGGAAGCGTGGGAGTGGTACTACAACGTCGTCGGCGAACAGCGCTGCCCGATCGTCGATACCTGGTGGCAGACCGAGACCGGCGGCATCCTGATCACGCCGCTGCCCGGGGCGATCGCGCAGAAGCCGGGCTCGGCGACCCTGCCGTTCTTCGGCGTCAAGCCCGTGATCGTCGACGGCGAGGGCAAGGAGCTCACCGGCGCGACCGAGGGCAATCTGTGCATCGCCGACAGCTGGCCGGGCCAGATGCGCACCGTCTACGGCGATCACAAGCGCTTCGTCGAGACCTACTTCGCGACCTTTCCGGGCAAGTATTTCACCGGCGACGGCTGCCGGCGCGACGCCGACGGCTACTACTGGATCACCGGCCGGGTCGACGACGTCATCAACGTGTCGGGCCACCGCCTCGGCACCGCCGAGATCGAGAGCGCGCTGGTCGCCCACCCGAAAGTCGCCGAGGCCGCGGTGGTCGGCTATCCGCACGACCTCAAGGGCCAGGGCATCTACGCCTATGTCACGCTCAACGTCGGCGAGGAGCCGACCGAGCCGCTGCGCAAGGAGCTGGTCGCCTGGGTGCGCAAGGAGATCGGCCCGATCGCCTCGCCCGATCTGATCCAGTGGGCGCCGGGATTGCCCAAGACCCGCTCGGGCAAGATCATGCGCCGCATCCTGCGCAAGATCGCGGCCAACGAGCACGACCAGCTCGGCGACACCTCGACCCTGGCCGACCCGGCGGTGGTCAGCGATCTGGTCGACAAGCGGATGAACCGCTGAGCCCGCGCGGCGCGACTAGAAATCGCTGCAGCGGCCGTTGCGTTCCCAATCGCCGTAGCGCGTCGGCTCCGGGCCGCTCGGACCGCCGCGCTCGACCGGCTTGGCCGCCGGTTGCGTCGGCTTGCGCGGCGCCTCGCCGGTCGCGGCGGCGGCCGGCTTCGCTGTCGGATCGACCGCTTTGCTCATGACCCCAAGATGGCGCGGGCTGCCGCCTCTGTCCACGGTGCGTTGTGGCCGCTGAACCATCGGCCCGCGCGGTCGCGCTCGGCCTGCTCGCCGCGGTGCTCGATCGCCGGCAGCCGCTCGACGACGCGCTTGCGGCGGATCGTGACCTCACATCGCTCGAGCCCCGCGATCGCGCCTTCGCGCGGCTCCTGGTCGCGACCGCGTTGCGGCGGCTCGGCCAGCTCGACGCGCTGATCGACGCCTGTTTGAAGCATCCGCTTGACGTCCAGCGGCCGACCGCACGCCACATCCTGCGGCTCGGCGCCGTGCAATTGCTGTTTCTCGCGACGCCGGCGCACGCCGCGGTCGACGGCGCCGTGACCCTGGCCGACAGCGGCGGCGCGCGCGGCCTCAAGGGCCTGATCAACGCCGTGCTGCGGCGGCTCGCGCGCGAGGGTGCCGTCATGGTCGCGGCCCAGGACGCCGCGCGGCTCAACCTGCCGGGCTGGCTTTGGGACTCGTGGACCGCGAGCTACGGCGAGGCGACGACCCGCGCGATCGTCGCGGTGCTGATGCAGGACCCGCCGCTCGACCTGACGGTGCGCCGCGATCCGGAAGCGTGGGCCGCCATGCTCGACGCCCGTGTGCTGGCGACCGGCAGCCTGCGCCGCGTCGCCGGCGGCGAGGTCGAGCGCCTACCCGGCTATCAGGACGGCGCCTGGTGGGTGCAGGACGTCGCCGCGGCGCTGCCGGCGCGCCTGCTCGGCGACGTCGCCGGCCGGCGCGTCGCCGATCTGTGCGCCGCACCCGGCGGCAAGACCCTGCAGCTCGCCGCAGCCGGCGCGCGCGTCGTCGCGGTCGACCGCGCCGCGCCGCGCCTCGAGCGCGTGCGCGCCAACCTGGCGCGGCTCAAGCTCGACGCCGAGATCGTCGTCGCCGACGCCGCGAGCTGGCAGGCGAGCGAGCCGTGCGACGCCATCCTGCTCGACGCGCCGTGCAGCGCGACCGGCGCGGCGCGGCGGCATCCCGACGTCCTGCATCTGAAGTCGGCAGCCGACGTGGTGCGCTTGGCGGCGCTGCAGGACCGCCTGCTCGACAACGCGGTGCGCCAGCTCAGGCCCAGCGGCACCCTGGTCTATTGCACCTGCTCGCTCGAGGCCGCCGAGGGTCCCGCGCGCGTCGCGCGCCTGCTGGCGAGCGGCGCGCCGGTCCGCCGCCACCCCGTCGATTCGGCCGAACTGGCCGGCCTGGACGCGCTCGTCACACCGGACGGCGAACTGCGGACTCTGCCCTGCCATCTCGCCGAAGTAGGCGGAATGGACGGATTCTACGCGGCTCGCCTGACACGCCTGGAATGAGCCGATGGCGCCGGGGCTCCGGGCCTTTCCATCGCCGGCCGATGCTGGTATGTCGAGCCATGCCGCAGCGCGTCCGAATCGCTCCGTCGATTCTGTCGGCGGATTTCGCGCGGTTGGGTGAAGAGGTCGAGGCCGTCACCACGGCCGGCGCGGACTACATCCACATCGACGTGATGGACGGACATTTCGTGCCCAACATCACGATCGGTCCCAGCGTGATCGCGGCGCTGCGGCCGCGGACAAAGCTGCCATTCGATGTGCATTTGATGATTTCGCCGGTCGATCCCTACGTGCGGGATTTCGTCAACGCCGGCGCCGACATCGTCACGGTGCATCCGGAGGCCGGGCCGCATCTTCATCGCACGGTTCAGCTGATCAAGTCGCTGGGCAAGCGCGCCGGCGTCGCGCTCAATCCCGGAACCCCTGTCGAGGCGCTCGACTACGTGCTCGACGACCTCGACCTCGTGCTGGTGATGAGCGTCAATCCCGGCTTCGGCGGCCAGAGCTTCATCGACAGCCAGCTCGACAAGATCGCCGCGGTGCGCAAGCGCATCGACGCCAGCGGCCGCGCCATCGAGCTCGAGGTCGACGGCGGCATCAACCCGGCAACCGCCCAGCGCGCGGTCGCCGCCGGCGCGACCGTCCTGGTCGCCGGCTCGGCGACGTTCACCGGCGGCGCCGCGTCCTATGCCGACAACATCCGCAGGCTGCGCGACGCCGGCGATGCCAAGCCGGCGCGCAAGGTGGCGCGCGCGTGAGCCGCGACGCATGAACGGCCTCAGCCTGCGCCTGGGCGGTTTCGTCCGGCACGCGCCGCGCCGCCGATCCACGGCGCTGACCGACGCGTGGCGCAGCGTCGCGACCCTGGTCTATCGCTCGCCGCTCTACCGCCTGGTGTTGAGCCGCACGGCGCCGCCCGAGGTCAATCCCGCCGCCGCCGATCCATGGCCGGGCGACGCCGGCCAGGGCACCGCCATCCTGCACGGCACGTTCGCCTTCCAGGGCCAGAGCTTCGAGGGCCGCGCCGGATTGTGGGCGCCGGTCGGCGCGCATGCGGCGTGGCGCGCCGAGCAGCACGGCTTCGCCTGGTTGCGCGACCTCGCCGCGGTCGGCGGCGACGCCGCGCGCAGCCGCGCGCGCGACCTGGTCGCCGATTGGCTGGCGCGCGCCGCCGGCTGGGACGCGCTGACCTGGCGCAGCGACGTGCTGGGCAATCGGCTGGCCGCCTGGCTCGGCCACTACGGCTATTTGACCGACGGCGCGCCGGATCGTTTTCGCCCGACGCTCGATCGCGCGCTGGTCGCCCAGGCGCGGCACCTGCAGCGCGTCGCCGCGGGCGGCAGCGACGGCGCGGCGCGCTTCGCCGCGCTCAAGGGCCTGGTGCACGCCAACTGGTCGCTGCGCTTTCCGCCGCGCACCCTGGAACGCCGGCGCGGCCACACCCTCAAGCTCTTGAGCGCCGAGCTGACGCGCCAGGTCCACGGCGACGGCGGCCATTTCGAGCGCAGCCCGAGTCTGCATCTGTGCGTGCTGCGCGACCTGATCGAGATCCGCGCGGTGCTGCGCGGCGCGCGCGCGGAGCCGCCGATCGAGCTGCAGTCGGCGATCGACCGCATGGCGCCGTTCCTGCGCTATATGCGCCACGGCGACGGCGGGCTGGCGCTGTTCAACGACAGCAACGAGGAGGTCGCGGCCGACATCGATGCGGTGCTCGGCCTCGCCGACGCCAAGGGCAAGCCGCCGGTGACGGCACCCCACAGCGGCTTCCAGCGGCTTACCGCCGAGCGCACCTTGATCGTGGTCGACGCCGGCGCGCCGGCCGAGCTCGACGGCCACGCCCACGCCGGCACCTTGGCGTTCGAGATGAGCGTCGGCAAGGAGCGTCTGGTGGTCAATTGCGGCGCCCACGTCGCCGACCAGTCGGACTGGCGCCGCGTGCAGCGCGCCACCGCGGCGCATTCGACCGTCACGATCGACGACACCAACTCATCGGAAATCCTCGGGCCGGCCGGACCATTGTCGGGCACGCTCGGCCAACGCCCGCGCCAGGTCGCCTGCCAGCGCGACGACGCCGAGGGCAGCATCTGGCTCGATCTCAGTCACGACGGCTACGTCCGCCAATTCGGCGTGACGCACCGGCGCCGCCTGTTCTTGTCGGCCGGCGGCGACGATCTGCGCGGCGAGGACACCCTGGTCGGCGAGGGCCACGGCCGCTACGCCATCCGCTTCCATCTCCACCCGCGGGTCCAGGCGAGCCTGGTGCAGGACGGCTCGGCGGCGCTGCTGCGCCTGCCGAGCGGGCTCGGCTGGCGGCTGCGCGCCAACGCCGGCACCCTGATGCTCGGCGATTCGATCTATCTCGGCCGGCGCGGCGAGATGAAGCGCGCCCAGCAGATCATCGTCTGGGGCCTGGTCGAGGGCCGCGACCCGGTGATCAAGTGGGCGCTGCGCCGCGAAGGCGGCAAGTAGGGCTCAGAGATCGCGCAGCACCTCAGGTAAGTCGCGCGCACCGTGCAGGATGCGCACGATACCCGGCGGCCTGCGGTCGCCTTCGTACACGATGACGTAGGGAAAACCGGCGACTGGAAACAGTCGATACGGAACTCGAACAACCTCGGGGCTAAGTCGCCCAATGTCAGGATGGCGGGCGATCAGTTCGGCGGCGCGATCGACCGCCCGCCGCAGCGAGCGAGCCGCTCTGGGGTTGTCGCGCGCAATCCACCGCACGGCGTTGGTCAAATCGACCAGTGCGGTTCGTGCGTAGGGGGCCCGGCTAACGCTTTTTTTCTTTCTCGGCAGCGTCGATGATCCGATCCAATTCCGCCATTACCTCTTCGTGCGGTATCCAGCCGTCACGATCCGCTTCGGCGACTGCCTCATCCAGCATTACATTGAACTGGCGGCGACGCTCCTCGCGCTCCTGAAGCAGTCGCAGAGCGTCGCGCACCACCTCGCTGACGTTGTTGTAGCGGCCGCTGTCGACGCACTCGCGGGCGAATTCTTCGAGCGCGGGGCTCAGGTGGACGTTGGTCGACATCGCGACCTCGCTGTCAATCTTTGACATAAGATACGCGCCGATGCCCCAGACGAAAAGAGGGCCGCCCGAAGGCGGCCCTCCCCTAGTGTTTGACGCTGGCCGAAGGTCAGTGATCCTGGGGCTTCCCCGGGAAAGTGACCGTTGTGCCGACGATCCGGGACTCCAGGACCGTTTTCGTCACACTTGGGATAGACACCGGATCACCTCCTTTCGGTTGTTGCGAACCGAATCGAGAATATGGGGAAAACCGTCGTGAACGCAACAGCTTGTGGTTTTGGGCCCTTGCTCCCCATAGTTGCAGGGCCCCCGGGCGGGCGCGCCGGACCCGGCGGCAGGCTATGAGCTACGCCGTCCTGGGCGCGCTGGCCGCCCTCAGCCTGGCGGTCGCCTGGGCCGCCACCGGGGCGGTCACGCGCTGGCTGGCGCGCCGCGCCATCCTCGATCACCCGACTCCCCGCGGCTCGCACGACCGCGCGACCCCGCGCGGCGGCGGCATCGGCTTGGTCGCCGGCTTGGCCGCCGGCTGGCTGGGCTCGCTGGTGCTGCTGCCGGGCGCCGACCCGGCGGCTACCGCGGCGGTGTTCGCCGGCCTCGCCGCCCTGGCGGCGGTGTCCTTTCTCGACGACCTGCGCGACCTGCCGGTCGCGTTGCGTCTCGGGGTTCAGGTCCTCGCGGTGGGCGGCGCGCTCGCGCTGCTGCCCGCCGACGCGCTGGTGTTCCAGGGCCTGCTGCCGACCATCGCCGACCGCCTGCTGACCGGGCTCGCCTGGCTGTGGTTCATCAACCTGTTCAACTTCATGGACGGCATCGACGGCATCAGCGGCGTCGAAGCGGCCTCGATCGGCAGCGGCACCGCGCTGGTCGCCTGGCTGATCGGCTCGGTCGCGGCGATCGGCTTCGGCCTCACGTTGGCCGGCGCGGCGATCGGTTTCCTCAAGTGGAACTGGCAGCCGGCCCGCGTCTTCCTCGGCGACGTCGGCAGCATCCCGCTCGGCTATGCGCTCGGCTGGCTGATGATCGGCGTGGCACTCGACGGCGCCTGGGCCGCCGCCCTGATCCTGCCGGCCTATTACTGGACCGACGCGACCCTGACCCTGCTGCGCCGGCTCGCCCGCGGCGAGACGGTGTGGCAGCCGCATCGCAGCCACTTCTACCAGCGCGCCGTGCAGGGCGGCATGCGCCACGCCGACGTCGCGCGCCAGCTCCTGTCGGCCAACCTGGTGCTGATCGCGCTCGCCTATCTGTCGATCGAGGCAACGCCGTGGCTCGCGTTGGCGCTCACCGTGCTGCCGGTCGCCACGCTGCTGCGCCGATTCGGTCGCGCGAGCCCGCTCCCGTCGGCCGGGTGAGCCTGCTATGGTCCGCCGCGTCGCCCGTTCCCCTTGCCCGACCCCGTGCTCCTGAGACCCCACCCGGCGCATATCGCGCTCATCCACGACATCGTCATGTCGGCGATCGCCTTCGTCGCCGCGGTGGTGCTGCGCATGGGCGTCGAGGCGTTCGAGCTGGTGCCGCAGGTGCTGGTGCTCGGCACGGTGCTGTTCTGCATCGTGGCCGCGCTGGTGTTCTCGTGGACCGGGCTCTATCGCGGCGTCTGGCGCTACGCCTCGCTCGACGACATCATCGCGATCGTCAAGGCCGTCAGCCTCGCGGTTCTGGTCTTCGTGGCGCTCTTGTTCCTGATCACGCGCCTTGATGCCTTACCCCGTTCGACCCCGATTCTGGTCTGGCTCAACCTGGTCGTGCTGCTGGCGGTGCCGCGCTTCGTCTATCGCGTGGTCAAGGACGGTCATTTCGACCTGCTGCTGCGGCGCACCGCGGAAGCCCGCAAGGTGCCGGTGCTGCTGATCGGCGCCGGCGACGAGGCCGACCTGTTCATCCGCGAGATGGCGCGCAGCGCCACCGGCGGCTACCGCGCGATCGGCATCGTCGACGACAAATCGCGGCGCGTCGGCCGCTCGATCCGCGGCGTGCCGGTGCTCGGCGAGATCGAGCAGATCCCCGACCTGGTGCACCGGCTCGGCCGCGACCACATCGCGCCGCAGCGCCTGATCCTGACCAAGGAGCGCATCGATCCCGAGCTGGTGCGCCGGCTGTTCGAGATCAGCGAGGCACTCGCCTTGCCCTTGGCGCGCCTGCCCCGCCTCACCGACTTCCGCCGTGGCGGCGAGCGCCTCGAGATCCGCCCGATCGAGATCGAGGACCTGCTCGGCCGGCCGCAGACGCCGCTCGACCGCCCGGCGATGGCGGCGCTGATCGCCGGCCGGCGCGTGCTGGTGACCGGCGCCGGCGGCACCATCGGCGGCGAGCTGGCGCGCCAGGTCGCGGCGCTCGGGCCGGCGGCGCTCGGCCTGTTCGACGCCTCCGAGTTCGCGCTCTATGCCATCGATCTCGAGCTCGGCGAACGGTTTCCCGAGCTCGCGCGGCGCGCCGTGCTGGGCGACGTACGCGACCGCCGCCAGCTCGCCCAGGTGCTCGCCGAGCTCAAGCCCGAGCTGGTGTTCCATGCCGCCGGGCTCAAGCACGTGCCGCTGTCGGAGACCAATCTCGAGGAGGCCGTGCTGACCAACGCGATCGGCACGCGCAACGTCTCCGAGCTCAGCCGCGACGCCGGGGTCGGCGCCATGGTCATGATCTCGACCGACAAGGCGGTCAACCCGACGAGCGTGATGGGCGCCACCAAGCGCCTCGCCGAGGCGTGGTGCCAGACGCTCGACGTCGCCGAGCGCCGAAGATTGGCGCACTCAGGACAAGGGACGCGCTTCATCACCGTGCGCTTCGGCAACGTGCTGGGCTCGACCGGCTCGGTGGTGCCGCTGTTCCAGCGCCAGCTCGCGCGCGGCGGGCCGCTGACCGTGACCCATCCCGAGATCACGCGCTACTTCATGACTGTGCGCGAAGCCGTCGAGCTGGTGCTCCAGGCGACCACGCTCGGTACCGCGGACGAGACCGCAACGGGCAAGATCTACGTGCTCGACATGGGCGAGCCGGTGCGCATCGTCGACTTGGCGCGCCAGATGATCCGGCTGGCCGGCCTGCGCGCCGACCGCGACGTCGAGATCGTGTTCACGGGATTGCGCCCGGGCGAGAAGTTGCACGAGGAGCTGTTCCACGCCGGCGAAGCCTTGGTCGAGACCAACAGCCCCGGCATTCGCCTGGCCAACCCGCGCACCTCGGACAGCGCCGTGCTGGCGCGCGCGCTCGACGAGCTCGAGGCCGCGGCGCAGGGTCGGCGCAGCGCCGACGTGCTGCAGCTGCTCGGACATCTTGTTCCGGAGTTCTCTGGGGCGCAGGTTCCCCCGACCCGGCTTGCCCGCGGAGGTGAGAATGCCCGCTGACGCGCGCTTGAAGCCGCAACGCGCTGTGATCTCGGTGTCCGACAAGACCGGTCTGGTCGAGCTCGCCCAGGGGCTGGCGCGGCACGGCATCCAGATCCTGTCGACCGGCGGCTCGGCGGCGGCGATCGCCAAGGCCGGCGTCACCGTGACCGAGGTGTCGGCGCACACCGGCTTCCCCGAGATGATGGACGGCCGGGTCAAGACGCTGCATCCGACCATCCACGGCGGCATCCTGGCGCGTCGCGACGCGCCCGAGCACGTC
>JACQAI010000659.1 GCA_016195115.1 Pseudomonadota bacterium | reverse complement strand
GCCGCGGTCGCCGGCCAGTCGATCGTCAAGCTCTACGCCGCGGCGATGATCCCCGGCTTCTTCCTGACCTTCCTCTATCTGATCTACATCGTCGGCTGGGCGCTGCTGAACCCCAAGATCGCACCCAAGCTGCCGGCGGATCAGTACCGCGTCGCGGTGCCCGACTGGATCGAGCGCCTGCAGCGCGGCCCGCAGCGCCGCGTCATCGTCGGGTTGTTCGGCGCGCTGCTGCGCCCGGGCTCAGCCAGCGGCACGACCGCCGACGGCCGGCCGATTGGTTATGGGCTGGTGGTCCAGAACGTCGTCGCCGTGCTGGTGCCGGTCGTCCTGACGATCGCGCTGTTCGGCGCGGCATGGTGGTACGTCGTCATCCACAACGCCCCGGCGGAAGCGGAGGTCGCGCCCCCGGCCGTCGAGAGCACGATGCCGGACACCGGGCTGCAGCCGCCGCCGGCGGACAGCGACACGGCGCAGGAGCTCGGCACCGGCCAAGACACCACCGACGCGGCGCCCGCCGCGCGCGAAGGCGCGCAGGAGCTCGCCACCGGCTTCCAGGCGCTGCCCGAGTCCGAGGCCAGTCACGTTCCCGAGGACTTCGGCACCTGGTTCTGGAGCCTGGCGGCGCTCTCGGCGTTTTGGCTCGCTTTCTACTATTGGCGCATGGATGGCGAGCAGCTCGAGATCCTCAAGATGCTGCAGGCCTCGGTGGTGCCGCTCGGCGTGCTGACCTTCGTGGTGCTCGCCGTCATCCTGTTCGGCATCACGACCGCGACCGAGTCGGCGGGTGTCGGCGCGCTGGGCGCGCTCTATCTCGCCAACTATCAGAAATACACCCGCAGCACCCTGTGGTGGAGCCTGGTCGGCGCCGCGATCGGCGTGGCGCTCGGCTCGCTGCGCGGCGACCTCGTGACCCTGATCGTCTCGGGTTCGCTGGGCGCGGTCTTCCTCGGCACCGCGGCGCCGTGGCTGTGGGACATGGCGACCACCCGCTCGCTGTTCAACACGCTTCGCGAGTCGACCTTCCTGACCGCCAAGACCACCGCGATGGTGTGCTGGCTGTTCGTCGGCTCGGCGCTGTTCTCGGCGGTGTTCGCCCTGCACGGCGGCCAGCAGATCATCGAGCACTGGGTGGTCGGGCTCGACCTGACGCCGCTGCAGTTCATGATCGTCGCCCAGGCGATCATCTTCCTGCTCGGTTGGCCGCTGGAGTGGACCGAGATCATCGTGATCTTCGTGCCGATCTTCATCCCGCTGCTGGCGCACTTCAAGGTCGACCCGGTGCTGTTCGCCACCCTGGTCGCGGTCAACCTGCAGGCCGCGTTCCTGTCGCCGCCGGTGGCGATGTCGGCCTTCTATCTGAAGGGCGTGGCGCCCAAGCACGTCACGCTCAACCAGATCTTCGCCGGCATGATGCCGTACATGATCATCGTCATCATCTGCATGGTGTTCATGTACATCTGGCCGGGCATGACCCTGTGGCTGCCCAACTTCCTCTACGGCAATTGACGGCGGGAGCGGAGCGCTAACCGGGGACGCGGCCGCGCAGCAGGCGGCCGGGCAGCGCGCCGGTGTGCTGGTTGTCGCGCAGCAGCACCTGGCCGTTGACCACGGTGGCGCGGATGCCCTCGGCAGTCTGCTTCAGGCGCTTGGCGCCGGCCGGCAGGTCGCACACGACCTCGGGCATGCGCGGGCCGACGGTCTTGGGATCGAACACGACGAGATCCGCCGCCATACCCTCGCGCACCAGGCCGCGGTCGTGGAAACCCCAGTGGGTGGCGGTGTCGTAAGACAAATACTTGACCGCCTGCTCGAGCGTCAGCGCGCCCTTCTCGCGCACCCAGTGGCTGAGCAGGTGGGTCTGCAGCGAGCTGTCCATGATCTGCGAGACATGCGCGCCCGAGTCCGAGAAGGTCACGACCGAGCGCGGATGCTTGATCAGCTCGAGCGCGACCCCCTGGTTCTCGTTGGCGATCGGTTGCATCATGAACAGCTTCATGTCGCGCTCGATCGCCAAGTCGATCATCAGCTCGACCGGATGGCAATTCTTCTCGCGCGCCAGCTCGGCCATCGAACGGTGCGGGCCCGACATCTTGTCGAGCAGATAGACGCGATCCCATTCCGGCGGCCGCGCCTCGGCGCCGATGGCGCGCCGGTTCTCATACGGGCCGGTTGCCACCGCGACCAGCTTGGCGCGGGTCTCGGGGTCCTGCAGCGCCGCCTTCTGCTGGGCGAGCGGCAGCTTGCGGACGTCGCGCCAGACCTCCCACTTGTCGAACGGCGTATGCGCCTCGAAGGACAGCAGCACGTTGAGCGGCCGGGTATGGACCTGGGCGAACATGCGGCCGCCTTCGTGCGCCGCCTGCTCCATGGTGTCGAGCGCGACGCGCCAGGCGTCGGGGGTGGCGCGGCGCCAGAACACGCCGAACGTGATCGGCCGGCCGCTGTCGACCGCCAGCTTCTTGAGCTTGGCGTAGTAGTCGATGCCCTCCACGCCCATGGCGATCTCGAGGATGCCGGAGCCGACGTCGCTCATCGCGCCGACCAGGGTCTCGAGCTCCTGCCAGCTCGCCTGGCGGCTCGCCACCGGCTTGTCGTCGGAGGTCTCATGGCTGGGGCTGCGCGTGGTCGAGAAACCGACCGCGCCGGCGCGGATGCCCTCGCGCACGTGCTGCGCCATCGCCTTGAGGTCGGCCTCGGTCGCCTTGTCCGTGAAGGCGCGCTCGCCCATCACGTAGGTGCGGATCGCGGAATGGCCGATATAGCCGGCGTAGTTGATGCCCTTCGGCAGGGTGTCGAGCACGTCGAGGAATTGCGGGAAGGTCTCCCAGCGCCACTTGATGCCGGCCTTCATGGCGTCGCGGCTCAAGTCCTCGGCGCGCACGAGATTGCGGAACACCATGTCGGCCTCGGTCTCGCGGCACGGCGCCAGGGTGAAGCCGCAATTGCCCATCACCACCGAGGTGATGCCGTGGTAGCACGAGCAGGTGCCGAGCGGGTCCCAGAACACCTGGGCGTCCATGTGGGTGTGGCCGTCGACGAAGCCCGGCGCGACGACGTGGCCCTCGGCGTCGATGGTCTCCGTGGCCGGCGCGGCGATGCGGCCGACGAAGGCGATCTTGCCGTCCTTGACGCCGACGTCGGCGCGGTAGCGCGCCATCCCCGAGCCGTCGATCACCATGCCGTTCTTGATCACGAGATCGTAGCTCATCGCACCTTCCTTGGCGGGGGTGGGGACAGCCGGCGCGGCCTAGGCCACACCGGCCGAGACTAACAGTTTCGTCCGCCGGTCGATATGCAGCCGCCGCATACCGCCATCACGCTGCCGCGGCCGGTTTGGGGCCCTTGAGCACCGCGCGGATGCCGTCGGTGATCCGCTTGCGGTCCGGGAAGACGTGGTCCTCCAGGCCGGGACTGTAGGGGATCGGCACCTGCAGGGCGCAGACCCGGCGCACCGGCGACTTGAGGGCGGCGAACGTCGCGTCGTCCTCGGTGACGACCGCGGCGACCTCGGCGGAGAATCCCGCGGTCGGCCCGGCCTCGTCGGCGATCACCAAGCGCCCGGTCTTTTGTACCGAGCGCCGGATCGTCTCCTTGTCCAACGGCACCAGGGTGCGCGGATCGACGACCTCGACCGAAATGCCCTCCGCCGCCAGCGCCTCGGCGGCGGCCAGCGCCTCGTGCACCAGCCACGCCAACGCCACCACGGTGACGTCGCTGCCCGCGCGCTTCACGTCGGCGAGGCCCAGCGGGATCGTGTACTCCTCCTCGGGCACCGGTCCCTTGCGCGCCAGCAGCCGATTTGATTCGAACGAGATGACCGGGTTGTTGTCGCGGATCGCCGACTTCAGCAACCCCTTCATGTCGTACGGCGTCGACGGCAGGAACAGCTTCAAGCCGGCGAGGTTCATGAACATCGAGTACGGGCACTGGCAGTGCTGCGCGGCGAGCCGCGTGCCGCCGCCGACATTGGCGCGGTAGACGATCGGGAACGAGCGCTGGCCGCCGAACATGTAGTGGATCTTCGAGGCTTGGTTGACGATCTGGTCCATCGCCACGAACGCGAACGTCACCTGCCGCCAATCGACGATCGGCCGGAAGCCCGAGCCGGCGGCGCCGATCGCCATGCCGGTCAGCGCGCCTTCGGCGATCGGCGTCGCCCTGATGCGCTTGTCGCCGAACTCCTTGAGCAGCGGCGGGATCGGATCGGTCGACATATAAAAGATCTTTGTATCCTGCCGCATCTCCTCGGCGACGGCCTCGAGAGCGGCTTCGTTGTACGTCAGCTCGCGCATCGTCGGATCCTCAGCTTACCTCACGCCGCAAAGACGTCGTCAGTCGCCTGCTCGGGGGTCGGGAACGGGCTCGCCTCGGCGAACGCGACGGCGCGCTCGAGCGCGGCCATGACCTCGCGCTCCATGGCTTGCCACCCAGCGTCGTCGAGATCGCCCTGCGCCTTGAGCTTGCGCTCGAGCAAGGTCAGCGGATCCTTCTGCAGCCACGCCTCGACCTCAGCCTGGTCGCGCGGGTCGGGCTGGCCCTTGCGTTCGGTATGGGCGCGCTGACGGTAGGTCTTGCACTCGATCAAGGTCGGCCCCTCGCCGGCACGCGCCCGCGCGACCGCGCGGCTGGCCGCCTGATGGACCGCGAAGATGTCGTTGCCGTCGACCACCACGCCCGGGATGCCGTAGCCCGCGGCACGCCCGGCGACGTCGCTCATCGCATGGGTCGCGACGGCCGCGGTCTGCGCCGCCCAGCCGTTGTTCTCGCAGACGTAGAGCATCGGCAGCTTCCAGGCCGCCGCGATGTTGAGGCACTCGTGGAATGGCCCGGCGTTCGACGCGCCGTCGCCGAAGAACGACACCGCGACGCCGCCCTTGCCCTCCATCTGCGCCGCCAGGCCGGCGCCCGTGACGATCGCGATGCCGCCGGCGACGATGCCGTTGGCGCCGAGCATGCCGATGCCGAAATCGGCGATGTGCATCGAGCCGCCCTTGCCCTTGCAATAGCCGGCCTGGCGGCCGTAGAGCTCGGCCATCATGCGGTTGAGGTCGGCGCCCTTGGCGATGCAGTGGCCGTGGCCGCGATGGGTCGAGATGATGCGATCGGTCGGCTCGAGGGCGCTGCAGACGCCGACCGCGACCGCCTCCTCGCCGATATAGCAGTGCACGACGCCGTAGATCTTGCCGGCGTGATAGTCGTTTGAGGCACGTTCCTCAAACCGCCGGATGGTCAGCATCTGGCGCAGCATCTGGCGCTGCTTGTCGGGCGACAGGTTCCCAGCCATTTCGGACCATCCCCCCTGCGTGGCGTGTTGCTCCTAGCATTGGGGTTGCTCGACCGGGGTCAAGGAAATACGCCGCGCCGCCGCCGCCCTTGATCTCGCCCGGCCGCTGAGGATCAAATTGATCCCGTCGCGTGGTGGAGACTTCGAGGATGCATCTACCGGGGGGCGTGCCATCGGCGCACGTCGACCGATTCGCGGCCGACAACCTGCCGCCCCGCGAGCTCTGGCCGGTGATGGACTACGCCACCGTGCCCGAGCTGCGCGCCTATCCCGCGCGCATGAACGCCGCGACGATTCTGCTCGACGACGGGGTCGCGGCCGGATTGGGCGGCCGTCCCTGCATCCACTACAACCACCGCACCTTGAGCTATCGGGCCCTCCTCGACATCGCGAATCGCGTGGCGCGCGTGCTGGTCGAGGACTACGGCCTCAAGCCCGGCAACCGCGTGCTGCTGCGCGCGCCCAACAACGCGATGCTGGTGGCGTGCTGGTTCGCCGTGCTCAAGGCCGGCGGCATCTGCGTCACCACCATGCCGATGCTGCGCGCCCGCGAGCTCCAAACCCTGATCGACAAGGCCGAGATCGCGCTGGCGCTGTGCGACGTCCGCCTGGCCGACGAGCTCGAGGCGGCGCGCCAGCGCGCGCCGCTTCTGGCGCGCATCGGCTACTTCACCGCGACCGGCGAGGCCGGCGACGCGCACGCCGATCTCGACCGGCGCATGGCGGGCAAGCCCGGCGGCTTTGCCAACGTCGCGACCGCGGCCGACGACGTCGCGCTGATCGCCTTCACCTCGGGCACCACCGGCACGCCCAAGGGCACGATGCACTGCCACCGCGACGTGCTGGCGATCTGCGACTGCTTCCCGCGCTCGACCTTCGGCGCCGGCCCCGACGACATCGTGTGCGGCTCGCCACCGCTCGCCTTCACCTTCGGCCTCGGCGCGCTGACCCTGTTTCCCATGCGCTTCGGCGCCGCCGCGGTGCTGCTCGAGCAGTTCAGCCCCGATATCCTGCTCGAGACCATCCGGGACTATCGCGTCACCGCCTGCTACACCGCGCCGACCGGCTATCGCGCGATGGCCGAGCAGGTCGGCCGCTATGATCTGAGGAGCCTGCGCAAGTGCGTGTCGGCCGGCGAGCATCTGCCCAAGCCGACCGCCGAGCTGTGGCACCAGGCGACCGGGATCAAGATCATCGACGGCTTGGGCGCCACCGAGCTGCTGCACATCTTCATCGCCGCGGCCGGCGACGCCGTTCGCTTCGGCGCGACCGGCCAAGTGATCCCAGGCTACCAGGCGGCAATCGTCGACGCCGCCGGCGCCCCCCTACCGGATGGCGAAGCCGGCCGCCTCGCCGTGCGCGGCCCGACGGGGTGCCGCTACCTGGCCGATCCGGAGCGCCAGAAGACCTACGTGCAAAACGGCTGGAATCTGACCGGCGACGTCTACCGGCGCGACGCCGACGGCTACTATTGGTACCAGGCGCGCGGCGACGACATGATCATCTCGGCCGGCTACAACATCGCTGGACCGGAGGTCGAGAGCGTGCTGCTCGACCATCCGAAGGTGAAGGAGTGCGCGGTCGTGGCGTCGCCGGACGTCCAGCGCGGCCACATCGTCAAGGCGTTCGTCGTGCTGCGCGATCCGGCCGAGGCCAACCCCGACACCGTCAAGCTGCTGCAGGATTTCGTGAAGGCCGAGATCGCGCCCTACAAATATCCGCGCGCGGTCGAGTTCGTCGGCGCGCTGCCGCGCACCGAGACCGGCAAGCTGCAGCGCTTCAAGCTGCGCGCGCAGGAAGCCGCGCGCGCCGGCGACGCCAATCGCCGACCCTGATCAGGCGCTGCAGGAAGCCCCGCCGAGCACGCAGAACTTGGCGCAGTGCGGGTGGTTGAGCAGCACATCGGCAGCGGCCTCGGCCAAGGTCTCGCCCAGCTCGAAGGCGCTGTCGTAGGGCAGCAGGGTGCACGACAGCACGACCGGCCGCGCGGCACCCTTGCGCTTCACGACCATGCGCGAGCTCGCGCACATCACCGAGTCGGGCGACTTCTTGAGGATGCCCCAGCACGCGGTGGTGATCTCGGGGACGTCGACGCGCGCGTCCATCTCGGGAAACAGCACGAGCTGGCCGTGATCCTGGGCGTCGATCGGCAGGCCGAGCTCGGCGAACAGCCGCGCGTAGCCGGCGCGCGCCGCCGCCTCGGCCTCGCCCCAGCACAGCCGCCCGGCGACGTGGGTCGTGAAACCGTGCTCGGTCAGGAACTTGAGGCCGGCGATCACGGCGGGCCAGCTGCGCGGGCCGCGCTCGGTCTCGTGCAGCGCCGGCGTGTAATGGTCGAGCGACACGCGCAAGGTCAGGCGATCGCCGAGGCGCGCCCGCAGGTCGAGCAGCGCCGCGCGGCGGCGCATCATCGGCTTCATCGCGTTGGTCAGCACCAGCGCCCGGAAGCCGCGCCCCAAAGTGTCCTCGAGCATGGCGATGAACTGCGGGTTCATGAACGGCTCGCCGCCGGTGAAGCCGATCTCGGCGGTGCCGAGTCGTGCGCTCGCGATCTCGTCGAGGAAGCACGCCACCTCGCCCGCGGTCAAATAGGCTAGGCGGTCGTTGCGCGGGCTCGATTCGATGTAGCAGTTCTGGCACGTGATGTTGCACAGCGTGCCGGTGTTGAACCACAGCGTGGCCAACGACTTGAGCCGTACCGAGGCGCGCCGCTCGCCCTTGGCGGTGATCACCGGGTCACGAAACTTGGCGGGATCGAGCGGCCGAAACTGGGTCTCAGCGTCCATCGTGGCGTACCGCAGTCCCCTAAACTTGCCGCGCCGACAGCGGCCGACCGTCAGGATGGCGGCCCCGCCCGGGTTCGGCAACCTCCAGGTTCGTCGGCACGCGCCGATTGGTTTCGGGTCGCCGCAGCAGCTCGGCGACCGCCTCGAACACCGCGTCGACCGTGATGGCTTGCATGCAGATATTGTCGGTGCACGGCGTGCGACGTTGGTTGTAGGCGTTGACGCACGGCGAGCACGGCAACCCGGCATAGATGGCACGCCCCGGACCGAGCGGCCGGTACAGGCGCGGGGTCTCGGGCCCGAACAGCACGACGGTCGGCAGTGCCGCAACCGCCGCGAAATGGGCCGGCCCTGAATCGTTGGTGATCATGACGGCCGCCAGCGCATAGAGCGCCGGCAGCTCGGCGACCGACGTCCGTCCGGCGAACGCGTGGCAGCGCAGGTCGCCGATACTCGCCGCCAGCGCGGCGGCCTCGGCCTGCTCGACGGGGGCGCCGGTGATCAACACCACCGCGCCCGGGTCGGCCGCAAGAATGCGCCGCGCCAGCGCGGCGAAGCGATCGGGCATCCAGCGCCGTTGCGGCAGGAATTCGCTGGCGTTGGGATTGATCAGGACCAGGCGGTTGTCGATCGGGTCGAAGCTCGGCGCGAGATCGCGGATGCGCGCGAGCATCGCGGCGCGCGCGGTCGGGGCGACCGTGATGGGGTCGAGCGCAAGCTCGGCGTCGGCGATCGCGGTTTTCGAATGCGGCAGCATCGCCGCGGGCTCGCCCAACGCGTTGACCAGCGCGATGAAGTTCTTGGCGATGTGGATCTGCGGGTTGTAGGCGACCTTGTGCGTCAGCATCTCGCCGCAGTACAGCCCCTCGTGGGCGAAGCGATAGAAGCCGGCCCGGCGCGCGGCGCCCGACAACCCCGACAGCAGGCTGGTGTACCGGGAGAACGGCTCGAGATCGATCACCGTGTCGATCCGACGCCGCCGCGACCAGCGCAGGAACCGCAGCGAGTCCACGGCAAGGTGGCCGAGCGAGGCGTCGCGAATCAGGAAGACGTTGGCCGCCGGCACGGTCTCGAGCAGGTCGAGCGACGCCGCATTGGACGCGAAGATGGCGAAATGGAGCTCGGCGCCCAGCCCGTCGCGCGCCTTGCGCATCGCCGGATCGGCCAGGATGGTGCTGCCCATCTCGGACAGCTCGATGAACAGCACGCGCCGGAGCGGCCGGGGCGGCCGCGGGCGCAGCCACCGCCCGACGCGCAGCAGCCCGGTCGCGAGCAGACAGAGCGGCACTCCAACCAGCCGGTCGATCCGCCGCATGGTGTCGATCTTCATCGACCGGCGCCGCTCCCGGGCTTTTCTTGCGGAAAGTTAATGATAAGTGTGAACTAGTTCGCAGATCCTCAGGCGATAATCAATCAAACTCGGGATGTCGCGCAGGGAGAACGTCGCGCCATGCCGCAACCGCTCAAGATCTTCATCTCGTCGCCCGGCGACGTGAACGACGAGCGCCGGCGGGCCGCACTGGTGATCAGCCGGCTCAAGCGCGAATTCGCGCGCTTCTTCGACCTGTCGGCGGTGCTCTGGGAATACGAGCCGATGCTGAGCTCGGGGCACTTCCAGGACATCATCGATCCGCCGTCGACCGCCGATATCGTCGTCCTGATCCTATGGTCGCGCCTCGGTACGCCGCTACCCGGCAAGACCGACCTGCGCGAGTACAAGTCGCTCGAGGGCCGCGTGCCGGTCACCGGCACCGAGTGGGAGTACGAGCAAGCCCTCGAGGCGCGGCGCCTGCATGGCGTGCCCGACCTCCTGGTCTACCGCAAGTTCACCGAGAGCCTCGCCAGCTTCAGCCGCGTCGAAGAGCTCGACGAGATCAAACGCCAATGGGAAGGCCTGCAGAGCTTCTGGCAGCGCTATTTCGAGAACGCGGAAGGCGGCTTCAAGGCCGCGTTCAATCGCTTCGCGTCGCTCGACGAGTTCGAGGGCCAGCTCGAGCAGCATCTGCGCGAGATGATCCGGCGGCGCCTGCCGGCGCAATCGGCGCGGGTGGCGCGCGCCCAGCCGGGCGACCGGATCGAATGGTGGGCCGGATCGCCCTACCGTGGCCTGCAGGCGTTCGACGTCGACCAGGCGGCGATCTTCTTCGGGCGCGAGCGATCGGAACGCGAGATCACCGAGGCCCTGGTGCGCCATGCCGGGGACGGCACGCCGTTCATGCTCGTGCTCGGGCCGAGCGGCTCGGGCAAGTCCTCGCTGGTCCGCGCCGGGTTGCTGCCCGACCTGATGGCGCCCGGCGTGGTCAGCGGCGTGACGACCTGGCGCTACGCCGCGGTGCAGCCCATGGATCTGGGCGCCGATCCCGCCGCCGGCCTGGCGGCGGTGCTGCTGCGGCCGGGGGTGCTGCCCGAGATCGCCACTTTGGGCTATCAGGAAGCCGAGCTCGCCGCCCAGCTGCGCGCCGAGCCGGCCTTGGCCGCGGTGCCGCTGCGGCTGGCGCTCGAGCGCGCCGCGCGCGAGGCGCGCCACGCTTTGCCGGAAGCCGCGCGCAAGGGTCTCCTGGTCCTGGTGCTCGACCAGCTCGAGGTTGCGTTCACGTCGCCGAGTATCACCGACGAGGCGCGCCACGCGCTCGATCGGTTGCTCGTCACCCTGGTGCGCAGCAGCCTGGTGTGGGTCATCGCGACCCTGCGCAGCGACTTCTTCCATCGTCTGGTCGAGCTGCCCGGCCTGCACGAGCTCGCCAAGGGGGTCGGCCAATATCAGCTCGGCCCGCCGAGCGCCGCCGAAATCGAGCAGATCGTCGCCCGCCCGGCCGAGGTTGCCGGCATCGAGTTCGAGGACGACGAGGCGACCGGCATCGGCCTCGCCGCAGTGATCCGCGAGGCCGCCGCGCGCGACCCGGCGTCGTTGCCGCTGCTCTCGTTCGTGCTCGACGAGCTCTACCGCCGCGACATCGAGGATGGCGGCGGCGCGGCGCTGACCTACGCCAGCTACCGCGCGCTCGGCAGCCTCGAGGGCGCGATCGCGCGCCACGCCGAGCGCCTGGTCGAGGGCCTGCCGCCGGATCTCGCCGCGGCATTGCCGGGCCTCCTCCTGGCCTTGGTCGAGGTCGACGAGATCAAGGGCACCGTGACGGCCCGCACGGTGCGGCGCGCCGCGCTCGCCGATCCGGCCCAGCAGACGCTGGCCGACCGGCTGGTCGCGGCGCGGCTGGCGGTTGCCGACGCGATCGGGACTGAGCGCACGCTGCGGGTCGCGCACGAAGCGCTGCTTTCGCAGTGGCCGCGGCTCGCCGCGCTGCTCGAAGAGCATCGCGACTTCCTGATCGTGCGCCGGCGCCTGCAGGGCGACGCCGCAAGCTGGGAACGGAGCGGCCAGCACGCCGACTTTCTGCTGCCCGCAGGCCGCCGGCTGGCCGAGGCCGAGGAGGTGCTGACGCGCCGGCGCAGCGATCTCGACCCCGAGATCGTCGCCTACGTCGAAGCCTCGAGCGCCGCGGAGCGCGCGCGCCTCGAGGCAGCACAGCAGGCCAAAGAGGCGGCGCTGCGCCGCGAGCTGCAGCGCAGCCGGCGGGTGGTTGCGGCGGTCTCGGTGCTGCTGGTGGTCGCGGTCGCAGCCGCCGGTTTCGGCTGGTGGCAGCGCAATCTCGCCGAGGTCGCCCGCGAGGAGGCCGAGACCAGCTATCGGCTGGCGCTCGACCAGGCCGCGGGCAGCGTCCAGCTGCTGACCTCGAGCTATGACGAGGGCGCGATCTCGAACCGCCTGATGCGCGAGCTGGTCGAGAAGGCGCAGAAGACCGTCGCCGGGCTGAGCCGTGAAACCACCGACGTCACCGTGGCGCGCGCCCAGCTGGTCGATGTGCTGGCGCTCGCCAACGTCTCGCTCGGCGATCTCGCGGCGGCGCAACGCTTTGCCGAGAGCGAGGTCGCGATGGTCGACGCGCTGCGTGCGCGCGATCCCGCGAACCCGCGGTGGCGCCGGCTCTGGGGGCTGTCGCGCGCGCGGCTCGGCGATGCGCTCTATTGGCAGGGCGACGCCATCGGCGCGCTGGTGCACTTGCGCGCGGCCGAGCAGGAAGCCGCGCGGCTGGCGACCGAGCAGCCCGACGACGAGATCCTGCAGCGCGACCTGATCGACAACTACCAGCGGCTGACCGACGGCTTGCGCTCGCAGGGCCAGCTCGACGACGCCGCGGCCACCGGCCGGGCGTGGGTGCAGCTCGCCGAGGCCCAGGCCACCCGACGCGGCGCCGCCAACCTGAAATGGCAGGGCGCGGTGGCGTCGGCGCATCAGGACCTCGGCGACACGCTGGCGCTGCAGGAGAAGTGGGCCGATGCCGCCGTCCACTACCAGACCGCGGTCGCGATCTCGACCCAGCTGCTGGCGCAGGAATCGCAGAACACCGCCTACCTCGTGGTGCAGGCGCAGAGCCGGATGCGCCTGGGCGATGCCCTGCTGGTCGGCAATGTCGGCGCCGCGCTCGCCGAATATCGCCTCGCGGTCGGTCACGCGAGCCGGCTATCGAACGCCGACCCGGCCAACTTCCGCTGGCGCGAGGCCTTGGAGGCGACCCACCAGCGGGTCGGCGAAGTCCTGCTCAAGCAAAAGGACTATGCCGGCGCGCTCGCCCAGTTTCGCATCTATCTCGGCTTGGCGGAGGAGACGCTGCCGCGCGCCCCGACCAACGGCAGCCTGCTCTACGACGTCGCGAACGCGCAGCAGAAGATCGGCGACGCCTTGCGCGAGAAGGGCGATCTGGCCGAGGCGATGGCGGCCTATCAGGCGTCCTTGGAGATCTCCGCCGAGCTGGCCAGCCGCAACATGTCGACCGGCGGCTGGAAGAAGATCCTGGCGATGAACTACCACCGCATCGGTCTGGTCCTGAGGGATCAGGGCGATCGCGGCGGCGCGGTGGCGCAGTTCCGCCAGTGCCTGACGATCCCGGTGAACAAGTTCTCGTGGACGCCGCGCAACCGCTGGCCGTCCGATGTCACCGAGGCCTGCCGCGAAGAGATCGGTCGGCTGAACGGCTGAAAACGAAAAGAGCGCCCGGCCTCGACGGCGGGCGCTCTCCGCAACACGACGCCGGCGGCGCAGGGCGCCGCCGGCGGCTCTTGATGCTACTTGCTGTCCTGTCCGGCGGCGACCACCGTGGCCGCGGTCATCACGAACGTGCCACCCAACGCGAGCGCCAGGAACAACGCCAAAAATGCCATTTTCACCACGTCACGTCTCCTTACTTCTTGTTGTCGTCTTGGCCGGCGATCACCGTGGTCGCCGTCACCACGAACGTCCCGCCCAACGCCAGCGCCAGGAACAGCGCCAAAAGAGCCATCTTCAACATCGTCGCGTCCTCCGCCGATCGGATCGAACGTGAGAGAAATTCGACATTCTATTGTAGCGGTGCGCGGTTATCGCGTCAACGTCGCGGGCCCGCGTCGCGCATTAATTCGGCCGCGCAGGGAGCTCGGATGACGATCTTGGCGCCGCGTCCGGCCGGCTCCGCAGTCGCGACGGTATCGGGCGGCCGCGCCGGTATCGCGCTGCCGCTCGGGGTGGCGCTCGCGGTCTACGCGACGGTGGTGGCCCGCGGCAGCGCCGTGCTCGCCGACCCGGACCCTTACGCCCATATCGCGACCGGGCGCTGGATCCTCGCCCATTACGCGATCCCGCACAGCGACCCGTTCTCCCATTCGGTGCCCGGCCGGGCATGGGTCGCCCATGAATGGTTGGCCGAGGTCGCGACCGCCTGGCTCTACGATCACGTCGGCTGGAGCGGCCTGGTGTTCGCGACCGCGATCCTGTTCGCGGCGGCGCTCGCCATGCTGGTCGCGGCGCTGCGGCGCTACATCGAGGCGCCCTGGGCGATCGTCGCCGGGATCGCCGCCTGGGGCCTCTGCCTGCCCCACCTGCTCGCGCGTCCACATTTGTTCGCCCTGCCCCTGCTGGTGCTGTGGGTGGCCGGGCTGGTCGCGGCGCGCGCCGCCGAGCGCGCGCCGTCGCCTTGGCTCGCGGCCGCGATGGTGCTGTGGGCCAACCTGCACGGCTCCTACATGTTCGGCCTGGGCCTAGCCGCCCTGATCGCCGGCGAGGCGGTGTTCGAGGCCGCCGACTGGCGCACCGCGCTGGCGCGCGCGGCGCGCTGGGGCGGCTTCGGCGCGCTCGCGCTGCTGGCTGCCGCGGCCACGCCCCATGGCTTCGCCGGGCTCGCCTTGCCGTTCGAATTGATGGGCATGGAAACCGGGTTGTCGCGGGTCAAGGAATGGCAGAGCCCGGACTTCCAGCAGACCCAGCCGCTCGAGCTGTGGTTGATGCTGGTGCTGCTGGCGGCGCTGTTGCTTGGGCTGCGCGTGCCGGTGACGCGCATCGCCATGGTCCTCGTGCTGCTCCACATGGCGCTGGCGCATCAGCGCCATGGCGAAATCCTCGGTCTGGTGGCGCCGCTGCTCGTCGCGCCGGCCCTGGCGCCGCAGATCCGCGACCTCGTCGCGACGTCCGAGGTCATGCGCCGCGCCCGCGCGCTCGGCAGCCGCCTCGGACCCACCGCCGGGCGCATCACCGGCCTGTCGCTCGCCTTCGTCGCGGCGGTAGCCGCGACCGCGCTGCGCCACCCGTCGCCGCAGACGATCGGCCGCTACACGCCCGCGGCGGCGGTCGCCGCGGCGCGCGCCCACGGCGTCGCGGGGCCAGTGCTCAACGACTACAACTTCGGCGGCTATCTGATCTTCGAGGGCATCGCGCCGTTCATCGACGGCCGGTTCGACATGTACGGCGACGCCTTTCTGGCGCGCGAGGGCAAGCTCGCCGAGCTGCCCGCCCTGCTCGCAGACTATCGCATCGGCTGGACCCTGGTCGGTGCGACGTCGCAACGCGCCGTCCTGATGGACCATTTGCCGGGCTGGCACCGCATCTACGGCGACGACATCGCCGTCGTGCACGTCCGCGACGGAACGCCGTAGCGTGAACGCGCGCAAGGAGAGCACCAGTGATCGTCCGCGGAAGTTGCCTGTGTGGCGCTGTCGCGTTTGAGGTGCGCTTGCCGTTCGGCCGCTTCGTGAACTGCCATTGCAACCGCTGTCGAAAAACCTCGGGCAGCGCCCACTCGGCGAACGCGGCCGTGGCGCCGGAAGCTTTTCGGTGGACGCGCGGCGAAACCGCGGTCACGCGCTACGATCTGCCGCCGGCCCGCAGCTTCGCCACCGCGTTCTGCAGCACCTGCGGTTCGCCACTGCCGCATCTCACGCGCAGCGGCCGCGAGGTCATCATCCCCGCCGGCACGCTCGACGACGATCCCGGAGTCAAGCCCGATCGGCACATCCACTGGAGCTCGCGCGCCGCCTGGACGTGTCCAGCGAGCGACCTGCCGACCAGCGACTAGCCGCCGCGTCTCACACGCCGAACGCGCCGATCACCGCGCCCTCGATCAGCAGGACGCCCAGCCAGTGACCGCCGTCGATCGCGGTCAGCGTGCGCTTCTGACCCTGAAAGGCGTGGTTGGCCGCCAGGGTCGTGATCACGAAGCCGAGCCAGCAGAACGCGCCCGAGATCGCGCCGGCCCGGATCGTGACATGACCGGGCCCGAGATGGCCGACCAGCCCGGCCAACACCCAGGCCATGACGAGCAGGCCGACGAAGCTGGTGACCATCGGGCCGACCGGCATGGCGCTGGCCTTCATCTGCGGCCCAGTCTTGCCCTGCGCCGCCATCCAGACCTTGCCCAGCGCACCGTACCAGACCGCGCCGAACACGAACGCGACGATGGCGGCGACCCCGATCGCCAGGTAGCTGATGCCCGCGAATGCCATGTGCCCCTCCGGTGCTGCGACCGCACGACGGTATGCGGTACGCGCGCAGCCGGGGAGAGGGCAAACGGCGGCGCGCAGAAGCCGGATCGCTACACACCGGCGATCCCGATCACCACGCCCTGCAGCAGCAGGACACCGAGCCAGTGGCCGCCGTCGATCGCCGTCAGGGCAAACCGCCGGCGCTGGAAGGCGTGGTTCGCCGCCAGCGCCGTGATCACGAAACCGAGCCAGCAGAGCGCGCCGGTGATCACGCCGTTGCGCACCGTCACCGCGTCGGGGCCGAGATGACCGATTACACCGGCGAGCACGGTTGCCATCACGAGCAGCGCGACGAACGTCACGACCAACGGTCCGATCGTCATCCCCTTGGCGCGGATCTCGGTCTCACTGGTGCCGAGCGCGGTGAGCCACAGCCCGCCGAGCGCGCCGTACCAGACCCACGCGAACGCGAAGCTCAAGATCGCGGCGCCGAGAACCGCGACATAGTTGATGCCGGCGAATGCCATGGCTCCTCCCCGCGCTACAGCCCGAGCAAGCGCGCCACCAGGTCGCGCTGGATCAGCGCCGCCGCGACCATCTGGGCGATCGGCACCGACTCGTTGGCGGCGTGGCCCTGGTCGCCCGCGCCCGGGCCGAAATTAACGATCTCGATGCCGTCGTCGGCGAAATAGCGGCCGTCGCTGACCCCGGTGGCGTTGAGGAAGCGCGGCGGCGCACCGCTCGCGGCCTGGATCGCCGCCGAAAAGCCCAGGACCAGCGCGCCGTCGGCGGGCGCGCGAAAGCCGTTGGTGCCGCGCAGGCGCTCGATCGAAACCTTGTCGGCCGGCTCGCCGACTTCCGCGACCAGCGCAGCGATCTCGGCGTAGGCGGCGTCGACGGTCTCGTTCGGCAGCAACCGGCGGTCGATCTCGACCCGGCACGCGCTCGGCACGACGTTGGTGTTGTGGCCGCCGCGGATCATGCCGAGGTTGATGGTCGACCGCATTGGACCATCGACGCGCGACGTCAGGCGCTGCCCGAGCGCGCGCTCGATGTGGCTAACGATGCGCAGCATGCGGAGGATGGCGTTGTCGCCCTTGTCGGGCGCACCGGCGTGCGCCGCCGTGCCGCGGGTCTCGAGCGCGACCCACAGCACGCCGCGCTCGGCGGTGATCAACTGGTTCTCGGTCTGGGCGCCGAGCACCAGCATATCGGGCTTCACTTTGCCGGACTCACGTAGGAACGCCATGCCGTCGGGCCCGAGATTCTCCTCGTCGCCGACGAACGTGAACGTCACGGTGCCGCGCTGGGGGCCGCCGGCGAGCGCGATCGCCTCGGCGAGCCACAGCTGCACCGCCATGCTGGCCTTGCAGTTGCCGGCGCCGAGGCCGATCACCAACCCGTCGCGCAGCTCGGCCGTGAACGGGTCGCTGCGCCACAGCGCGCGCTCGCCGATGCCGACCGTGTCGGCGTGGGCGTTGAACACCAGATGCGGCGAACCGCTGCCGAGCGACGCCACGACGTTGTCGACGCCTGGCGTGCGGTGCGCGACCTCGGTGCGATAGCCGGCGCGTTTCAGGCGATCAGCGGCGTAGGCGCAGATCTTCGCGGTGTCGCCGGGCGGAAATGGGCTCGGGATCGCGACCAGGTCGGCGAGGCACGCGGTCAGCGCGGTCGCCAGCGCGGCACGGTCCGTCATTGCTCGGCGAGCTCCGCCAGCACCTCGGCGAGCACGCGCGCGCCGGCAGCCAGGTCCGACGCCTTGGCGCTCTCGGCCGGGTTGTGGCTGATGCCGCGCGCGCACGGCACGAAGATCATGCCGGTCGGCGCGACCTCGGCAAGGAACTTGGCGTCGTGGAACGCGCCCGAGAAGATGTCGCGGTGGGGCAGTCCGAGGCGCGCCGCCGCGGCGCTGATCGACGCGACGATGCCCTGGGTGAAGTGGGTCGGCGGAGCGTCGAAGGTCGGCGTAACCGACACGGCGCAACCCCGCGCGTGTGCCGCGCACAGTGCGGGTACCTGATCGCCGAGCCGCTGCAGCACCGCCGGATCGGGATGGCGGAAATCGATCGTGAAGAACACGCGGCCCGGCACCGTGTTGGGGGAGTTTGGCGAAACGTCAAATCTCCCGACCGTGAAGCGCACGACGTCGGTCGCGTCCGCCATCAGGGCCTCGAGCGCGGCGACCATCGCCATCGCGGCCTTGAGCGCGTCCTTGCGGATCTTGAGCGGCGTCGTGCCGGCGTGCGCCTCCTCGCCCGTGACCTCGACGGCGAACCAGCGCGAGCCCTGGATGCCGGTGACCGCGCCGATCACCTTGCCGTCGGCCTCGAGCAGCGGGCCTTGCTCGATATGGCTCTCGATATAGGCCGCGACCGGGAAGCCGAGCGCGCGCCGTGCCAGGCCGGGGGTCGCCGCCAAGGTCGCGTCGAGCGCGTCGCCCAACCGAATGCCGGCGCGATCGACGGTGTCGCGCAGCGCCACGAGCTGGACGCGGCCGACGAACGCTGCCGAGCCCATGGCGCCGGGCTGGAAGCGCGAGCCCTCCTCGTTGGTCCAGGCGACCGCCTCGATCGGCCGCCGCGTCGTCACGCGCGCGTCCTCGAGCGCTTCGAGCACCTCGAGGCCGGCGAGCACGCCGTAGGTGCCGTCGAACTTGCCGCCGCTTGGTTGACTATCCAGATGGGACCCCGTCAGCACCGGCGGCAGGTCGCGCTCGCGGCCCGCGCGGCGCACGAACAGGTTGCCGATCGGGTCGACCGCGCAGGTGAAGCCGCGCGCCGCCGCCCAGCCGATCAGCTGTCGGCGCGCCGCGATGTCCTCGTCCGACAGCGCCTGGCGGTTGACCCCGCCGTCGGCGCGCGCGCCGAGCCGCGCCATCGCCATGTGGCGCTGCCACAGCCGCGTCTCGTCGACCCGGTCGGCGGCCCGTGTCGGGCTCTGCGCCATGCCTATTCCCTCGCAATCTCCGGCATTTATGCCAGGATTGCGCCGATGCGCCTAGCCGAGCTCAACCACGCTGATCGCCGCACCTTCGTGCACACGCTCGGCCGGGTGTTCGAGCACGCGCCGTGGGTCGCCGAGGCGGCGTTCGACGCGCGGCCGTTCGCCAGCCGCGATGCCCTGCACGCCACAATGCTCGACGTCGTGACGCGCGCGCCAGCGACGCAACAGGTTGAATTCCTCAACGGCCACCCCGAGCTCGGCAGCCGGGCCACGGTGGTCGCCGCACTGACCTCGGAGTCGCGCAGCGAGCAGCTGTCGGCCGGACTCACGCAGCTCAGCCCGGACGAGTTCGCCTGGTTCCAAGTGCGCAACCGCGCTTATCGCGAGAAATTCGGCTTTCCCTTCATCGTCGCGGTGCGGCGGCAGAGCAAGCAGGGCATCATGGTTGAATTCGAGCGACGGCTCGCCGCCACGCCGGATGCCGAGCGCGCGCAAGCACTGCGGGAGATCGGCTGGATCACGCGGCTGCGGCTCGACGATCTCATCAGGGACGGAGACTGACCATGGCCGGCCGGCTGACCACGCATGTGCTCGACACCGCGCGCGGCCTGCCCGCGGCGGGGGTCACGATCGAGCTCTACCGCCTCCACGGCGACGGCGGCGAGGAGCGCCGCGAGCGGCTCGCCCGCACAGTCACCAACGCCGACGGCCGCACCGACCGGCCGTTGCTCCAGGGCGTCGATCTGCGCGCCGCCCGCTACGAGCTCGTGTTCCTGATCGGCGACTATTTCCGGCGCACCACGACGGATCTGGCCGAGCCGCTGTTCCTCGACCGCGTGCCGCTCCGCTTCGGCGTCGCCGATCCGACCGAGCACGTCCACGTGCCCCTGCTGGCGAGCCCCTGGAGCTACTCCACCTACCGGGGCAGCTAATTAGGCTTCGTGACATGCAATCCATTCCAACGTCATTGCGAGGAGCGCAGCGACGAAGCAACCCAGAGGGCGGTCTGGATTGCTCCGCTCCGCTCGCAAAGACGACAATGAAGGATGCAGGGGAGAGCGAGAGTCCGCGCATCGTCACCCACGGCCGCGCCGAAATCGGCTTTGCGCTGCGCGACGGCGTCACGCGGCTGAAGCATCTTTATCAGCACGAGCCGCTGCGCGTGCTGTTTCCGGGCGTACCCGCCGGCGATGTGCCCGTGGCGGCGCTGGTCACGACCTCGGGCGGGCTGGTCGGCGGCGACCGCATCGAGATCGCCGCGACGGTCGCGGCGGGCGCACGGGCGCGCATCGCGCCGCAAGCGGCGGAGAAGATCTACCGCTCGCTCGGGCCGCCGGTCGTCGTCGACATCGCGTTCGACGTCGGGCCCGGCGCCTGGCTCGAGTACCTGCCGCTCGAGACCATCCTGTTCGACGGCGCGCGGCTCGACCGTATTTGCCGCTTGAATCTTGCGGGCGACGCCCGCGCCATGGCCGGCGAAATCCTGGTGTTTGGCCGGCAGGCACGCGGCGAGGTCATGACCACCGGCGCGGTGCGCGATGCCCTCTCGGTGCGGCGCGACGGCCGGCTGATCTGGGCCGACGCATTCGACCCGCGCGGCGACCTCGGTCCGCTCGATCACCCGGCGGGGCTGGGCGGCGCACGGGCGCTCGCGACCTTGATCTATGCCGGCGACGACGCCGCGGCGCTGGTCGATCCGGTACGCGACTTGCAGGCCGAATTCCCGGTCCCGGATGGCCAGGCCGGCACGAGCGCGATCGGACCGGTTCTGGTGGCGCGCTGGATCGGCCGCGACGTCCTGGCGATGCGCCGCGCCTATGCTAATGTCTGGCAGCAGCTGCGCGTGCGCGCCGCGGGATTGCCGCCGGTGCTGCCTCGGCATTGGCACGTTTAAATTTGGGGAGGAGCCGTGAAGCTGACGCCGCGCGAGAAGGACAAGCTCATGATCGCGACCGCCGCCATGGTCGCGCGGCGCCGGCTCGAGCGCGGCGTCAAGCTCAACCACCCCGAGGCGGTCGCGCTGATCACCGATTTCGTGCTCGAGGGCGCGCGCGACGGCCGCTCGGTCGCCGAGCTGATGCGCGACGGCGCCACCGTGCTGCGCGTCGACCAGGTGATGACCGGCATCCCGGAGATGATCCACGAGATCCAGGTTGAGGCGACCTTCCCGGACGGCACCAAGCTGGTCACCGTCCACCAGCCGATCCGCTAGGAGCGCCGCGCATGATTCCCGGAGAGGTCTTCATCAAGCCCGGCGAGATCGAGCTCAACGCCGGCGCCGCCGGCGTCACGATCGAGGTCGCCAACACCGGCGACCGCCCGATCCAGGTCGGCTCGCACTATCATTTCTTCGAAACCAACCAGGCGCTGCGCTTCGAGCGCGACCAGGCGCGCGGCATGCGGCTCGACATTCCCGCCGGCACCGCGGTGCGCTTCGAGCCCGGGCAGACCCGCCAGGTCAATCTGGTGCCGTACGGCGGCAAGCGCCGCGTCTACGGTTTCCAGGGTCGCATCTCGGGGAAGCTCTAAATGACGTTCCGCATCGAGCGCAGTGCTTATGCCGCGATGTTCGGCCCGACGGTCGGCGACCGCATCCGGCTCGCCGACACCGATCTGATCGTCGAGATCGAGCGCGACCACACGCATTACGGCGAGGAGGTC
>JACQAI010000656.1 GCA_016195115.1 Pseudomonadota bacterium | reverse complement strand
GCGCGCAGGCCGCGCACCTCTTGGGCGACCGACTCGACTTCGGTCGCGCCTTCGAGCGCGGCAGCCTGGGCGCGCTGCACGTCGCGCAGCTGGCGCACCTCCTCGCGCAGGCGCGAGACCAGATCGGCCAGACCGAGCAGGCGCCCGGCCAACGCCTTGAGGGTGCCGTGGCGCGCCGCCGCCTCGTGGATCAGCATCAGGAGCAGGAACACCGCGGCGCCGAGCAGCCCGCTGGTCACCAATGGCGAGGCGAACAGCCCCGGGACGGCGACCGGCAGGCCAACCGCGAGCGCCGCGGCGATTGCGGCATAGGCCAGCAGTCCGGCGAGATGGGACGGGGTGAACATGACGGGCGGCTAGACCGCGCTCACAACTCGGCGGGAAAGCAATGGCGCCCGTCGGCGTCGAGCGGCAACGGCCGCGCCCAGGCGACCGCGTCGATCGGCAAGGCGCCGTAGAGATGCGGGTACAGCGCGCCGTTCCGCGCGGGCTCCCAGCGCAGGGCCGCACCCAGCCGGTCGGGATCGACCGCGAGCAGGACCAGATCGGGCTCGCCGGCGCGATGGCGCGCCGCGCTCTCGACGACCTGGGCGCCGGTCGAGAAATGCATGAAGCCGTCGGCCGCGTCCTCGCGCGCGCCGCCATAGCGGCCGAGCGCGAGCGCCTGGTCGAAATCGCCTTTGCGCGCCAGATGATAGATCAGACTGCCCGGCATGGCGTCGCACACTAGCCGAAGCGCCGGCCCGGAGAAACCGCTGTCGCGGCCGCGCCGTGGTCGGCGCGCCGGTCGCGCGGACGACCCGGAGCGGCTTGTCGCCGCCACAACCAATAGGTGATACCGTTGACCGAATAAGGCCAATTTATTAACGCCACGGGCCGCGGCGCCCCTTGGGCGGCCGCCCGCCGCAGACCCGCCTCCCCAACGTCGAGAGGGAATTTAGTCCTGGTGACCGTCCCAAGCGCCCTACCCCAAGCTGCCCGGCATGCTGCGCCATAGCGATATCTGGCGAGCGCTCGACCGTTTGGCGTTCGAACACGGCCTGACGGCTTCCGGCTTGGCGCGGCGCGCCGGCCTCGATCCGACGACCTTCAACAAATCCAAGCGCGTGACGCGCGACGGCAAGCTGCGCTGGCCGTCGACCGAGAGTTTGGCGAAGGTCCTGGAAGCCACCGGCAGCTCGCTCGGCCAGTTCGTCGCCTTGATCGACAGCCACGCCAGCGTCCTGCCGCGCCGGCGCATCCCGGTGATCGGCTACGCCCAGGCCGGCGAGCCCGGCATGTTCGACGATCGCGGCCGACCGTTGGGCGACGCCTGGGACGAGGTCGCCTTTCCCGAGATCGAGGACCCCGGCGCGTTCGGCCTCGAGGTCAGCGGCGACAGCATGGAGCCGAGCTATCGCGACGGCGACGTCATCATCGTGTCGCCGACCACCAGCGTGCGGCGCGGCGACCGCGTCGTGGTGCGGCTCAAGACCGGCGCCATCATGGCCAAGCAGCTGCAACGCATCGGTGCCCGGCGCGTCGAGCTGGCGCCATTCAACGTCGCCCATCCGAAGCTCAATGTCGCGGTCAACGACATGGCGTGGATGGCCCGCATCATCTGGGCGAGCCAGTAGCCGTCGTCGACTAGCGCCGCGGCCGCATCGTCGGAAACGCGATCACGTCGCGGATCGAGGCGCTGTCGGTCAGCAGCATGACGAGCCGGTCGATGCCGACGCCGAGCCCGCCGGTCGGCGGCATGCCGTACTCGAGCGCGGCGACGAAATCCTCGTCGAGCATCTGGGCCTCCTCGTCGCCGCCGGCGCGCGCCTGCATCTGGGCTTCGAAGCGCGCGAGCTGATCGCGCGGGTCGGTCAGCTCCGAAAACGCGTTGGCGATTTCCCAACCGTTGACGTAGGTCTCGAAGCGCTCGACCAGGCGCGGATCGCCGTCGCGATGCGCCTTGGCGAGCGGCGAGATGTCGCGCGGGAAATCAGTGACATGGATCGGCTGGATCAGGCCCGGTTCGACCGCGCGCGCGAATACCGCTTCAAGCGCCTGGCCCCAGTTCGCGGTGTCGGCGAGCTCGCAGCCCGCGGCCTTCGCGGCAAGGACGGCGGCCTTGGCATCGGTAAACGCCAGGAAGTCGAGGCCGGTCTTGTCCTGGACCAACGCCGCCATCGAGCGGCGCGGCCATGGCGGCGTCAGATCGATCGCGATGCCGTTGTAGGTGATCCGGGGGCTGCCGCAGACCGCCGCCGCGGTGCTGGCCACCAAGGTCTCGGTCAACGCCATCATGTCGCCGTAGTCGGCGTAGGCCTCGTAGAGCTCGAGCATGGTGAATTCCGGATTGTGGCGCGGCGACAGCCCCTCGTTGCGGAAGCTGCGGTTAATCTCGAAGACCTTGTCGGACAGGCCGCCGACGATCAGGCGCTTGAGGTGCAGCTCCGGCGAGATTCTAAGATAGAGGTCGATGTCGAGTGCGTTGTGATGGGTGATGAACGGCTTGGCGGTGGCACCGGTCGGGATGGTGTGCAGCATCGGCGTCTCGACCTCGAGATGGCCGCGCTCGAGCAGCAGGCGGCGGATCTCGGCGACGACGCGGCTGCGCCGCCGCAGCGTCTCGCGGCTCTCGGGATTGACGATCAGGTCGAGATAGCGCTGCCGATAGCGCGTCTCGATGTCGGCGAGGCCGTGGAACTTCTCGGGCGGCGGCAGCAGCGCCTTG
>JACQAI010000655.1 GCA_016195115.1 Pseudomonadota bacterium | reverse complement strand
TCATCCCGGCGAACGCCGGGATCCAGGAGCAGGTGACGGCTGTCGGAGCGTGCGAGCCTGGATCCCGGCGTTCGCCGGGATGACGGTTCTATTTTTACCATCGGGTCAAAGCGAACGCATCACGCTCTACGGTGCCGCCGCCTCGAGCCGCTGGCGCAATGCCGCGTGCGCCGCGGCGTCGAGTGGGTAGTTCCACACCAACGCGGTGGTCGCGAGTTTGAGGAGCACCGGTACGGTCGCATAAAGCAGGCCGAGCGTGGTCAGCGCGGCGCCGGCGTTCTCACGCGCGGGATCGAAGCCGGCGAGCTCGAGCAGCGGAAAGGCGATGCCGACCGCGATCGCCAGCGCCAGCTTGGTCGCCATGGTCCACAGCGCGAAGTAGAGCCCGGCGCGGCGTACGCCGCTGTTCAGAGTGTCGACGTCGACGATGTCGGCCTGCATCGCCGACGGCAAGGTGAGGTCGGCGCCCAGCCCGATGCCGGTCATCACCGAGATCAACGTGTACCACGCGAGGTCGCCCGCGCCCAGCAGCGGCGCGCCGGCGAACCAGAAGCAGCTCCACAGCAGCGAGATCGCCCAGGCGCGATGCTTGCCGAGCCGGCGCGACAGCCACAGCCAGAACGGCACCGACAGGATGCCGGCCAGGAAGTAGACGAACAGCAGCGCGCCGGTCTGCTCGGGTACGCGCACGACGTGGCTGGCGAACAGCGTGAACAGGGTTGCGGTCAGGCCGTTGCCCAGGCCGTTGAGCAGATAGGCGACGATCAGGCGGCGGAACGGCCGGTTCTCGACGATCGCGCGCCACCGGCTCGTGCCGCCGGGGGCGTTGTCGGCAGACGCGATGCGCGCAGGCGGCGCGTCGGGCACCACGATCACGGTCAGCGCGATCGCGATCGGCAGCGCGACCATCATGAGCTGGGCGATCAGCCCCAGCGCGTCGGCGCCGGTGGCGCGGCCGCCGTGCAGCGCCGGCAGGCCGGCTGCCGCGAGGGTGCCGAGGATGACGAAGCTCTCGCGGAAGCCGGTGATGCGCGCGCGCTCGTGATAGTCCGGCGACAGCTCGGCGGCCCAGGCGTAGTAGGGCAGCAGCAGAATGGTCCAGGCGAGATAGAGCGCCATGGTCCAGACCAGCAGGTAGGTGGCGCCGACGCCGGGGGCCGGCAAGAACAGCTGGTAGACCGCGACCAGCGCCAGCGGCGTGCCGACGATCAGCCACGGTCGGCGCCGGCCGATGCGCGTCGTCCAGCGATCGCTCAAGATGCCGATCGCGGGATCGATCACGACGTCCCACAGCCGCGCCGCCAGCAGGATGCCGCCGACCGCGGCCAGGCCGAGCCCCATCTCGTCGGCGTAGAACGCCGGCAAATAGATGTAGAGCGGCACGGTCAGCGCCGCGAGCGGAAATCCCGGCGCCCCGAACGCCAGCAGGATTTTTGCGGGCAGCCGATCGCTGCGTTCAATCACGCGCCAGCGCGATCTGGCGGACGTCGATGCTGCCGAACGCGAAGCCGGCCTCGCAGTAGCAGAGATAGTAGCGCCACAGCCGGCGGAACCGCTCGTCGAAACCGAGCGGCGCAATCTCGGGCCACATCGTCTCGAAGCGGTCGCGCCACAGGCGCAAGGTGCGCACGTAGTCGGCGCCGTACCCCTGGTCGTCGAGCCAGCGCAGGCCGGTGCGTGCGACCTCGCGGCGCAGGTGGCTCGGGGTCGGCAGCATGCCGCCCGGGAAGACGTAGCGCTGGATGAAATCGGGGCTGCTGCGGTAGATCGCCCAGCGCGCATCCTCGATCAGGATCGCCTGCAGCGCGACCCGGCCGCCCGGCGCCAGCACGTCACGCAGCGTGTCGAAATAGGCCGGCCAGTAGGCTTCGCCAACCGCCTCGATCATCTCGATCGAGACCACGCGGTCGAATGGGCCCGCGACGTCGCGATAGTCCTGCAGCCGGATCTCGACGCGGTCGGCGAGACCGGCGCGCGCGATGCGCGCCTGGGCGTAGTCGCGCTGGGCCTGCGACAGCGTGAGGCCGACCACCGTGGCGCCGCGCTGCGCGGCGTATTCGGCGAAGCCGCCCCAGCCGCAGCCGATCTCGAGCACGCGCTGGCCCGGCCGAATGTCGGCGAGCTCCGCCATGCGGCGATACTTGTTGTGCTGCGCGGCCTCGAGATCGCAGTCGGGCGGCTCGAACACCGCCGACGAATACGTCATGCTCGGATCGAGCCAGCCGGCATAGAACGCGTTGCCGAGGTCGTAGTGCGCGGCGACGTTGTCGCGCGCACGGCGGAGCGAGTTGTCGCGCAACCGATGCAGCGCGCGCTGCAGCAGGCGCAGCCACCAGCTGCCCTCGAGTCCGAAGAACGGCTCGTTCTGCAGGAAATAGGTCAGCAGCGCGGCGACGTCGGGGCTGTCCCAATCGCCGTCGACATAGGCATCGCCGAAGGCCAGATGGCCGCCCAGCAGGAACCGGCGCATGAGGCGCGCGCGGCGCACGTCGAACACCGCTTCGACCCCGGGCTCGGTACCGCGGAACACCAGGCGTTCGCGATCCGGCAGGATGAGGGTTAGGGTGCCGACCCGCAGACGGGTGCCGAGATCGGTCAGCCGGCGCACGCGCCGCGACGGCGCGGCGGCGCCGGTGAGCTGCGGCAGCGTGCGTTCGTCGGTCGTCATGCCGCGTCGCTCAGGTCCGGGCCGGCCGCCCGGACGAAGCTCCCGTCGTGCGCCGGCGGCGCCGGTCGCGGATGGTAGCGCGCGCGTTTCAGCCACAGGAACAGCGCCTCCCAATGAATGCCCGCGATCACCTTTACGGTCATGAGCGGGTGGCGGATGACGCTGCGCAGCAGGGTCGCGTCGGTCAGCTCGCGGCGCTCGGCGCGGTGGGTCGCGAGCAGGACCTCGGCGTCGTCGATCAAATGGCGGATCTGGATCGCCAGCCGAGCGCCCGGCGGCTGCAGGCGGAAGCGGTACTCGCCGGCGATCGGCAGGAACGGCGAGACGTGGAACGCCTTGGCGCAGGCCTGGGCGATCGCCGCGCCCGCGGCGTGGTCGCGCGGCACCTCGATCAGGTAGCCGTGCTTGTCGCCGAAGGTGTTGCGCACCTCGTAGAGGATCGCACTGAGCGCGCCCGACGGCGCGTAGCAGAAGAAGATCGACAACGGGTTGAAGACGTAGCCGAACAGGCGCGGGAAGCACAGCAGGGCGATGCGGCCGCCGGTCTCGATGCCGTGCGCCGCCAGCGCCGCGTCGACCCAGGCGCGCGGCGGCGAGCCGTCGCAGCGCCCGTGATCGCGATCGTGGAAGCTCACCAGGTTGAAGCGGTTGTGCGCGAACCAGCGCAGCCGCGCATCGAGCATCGGCAGCTCGTCGAGGTCGATCAGCAGCGAGAACACGCGGTAGCGCAGCCGGTGGTGCGGTTGCGCGCGCCGGTGCATGACCTCGCCGACATAAAGACAAGAGTGCTGCGTCTCGGTCATCACTCGGCCGCCAGGAGCGGAGCGGGACGGATACCGGCCGGCGCGACGGCGGTCGGCCACGGAATGTCGGCGCCCAGCGCGCGCGCGACCGCCAGGCCCGACACGAGGCCGTCCTCGTGGAAGCCGTAGCCGAGCCAAGCGCCGGCGAACCAGGTGCGGCGCGCGCCCTGGATCGCCGCGATCTCCGTTTGGGCGCGGATCGCGGCGCGGTCGAACACCGGGTGGTCGTAGTCGATCACGCGGTGGGTGAGGTCGGCGCGCGGCAGCGTCGGCGGGTTCAGGGTGATGAACAGCGGCCGCGCCGGATCGAGGTTCTGCAGCCGGTTCATCCAATACGTCACCGCGACCGCGCCGGTGCGCGCCTGGGCGCGATCGGGCGCCAGGTAGTTCCAGCTCGCCCACGCGGCGCGCCGGTGCGGCATCAGGCTCGTGTCGCTGTGCAGCACGGCGCGGTTGGGCTGGAAGCGGAAGGCGCCGAGCAGGCGGCGCTCGTGGTCGTCGGCGTCGGCGAGCAGGCGCAGCGCCTGGTCGCCGTGGCAGGCCAGCACGGCGTGGTCGAACATCCGGGTTTCGCCCTGCGCATCCGCGACTTCGACGCCGCCGGGGAGGCGGCGGACGCGCGTCACCGCGGCATGGCGGATGGCGTGCGGGCCGAGCGCGGCGGCGATGCGCGCGACGTAGGCGCGGCTGCCCCCCGTCACCGTGCGCCAGCGCGGCCGGTCGGTCAGCCGCAGCAGGCCGTGGGTGTCGAAGAAGTGCGCGAAGTTGAGCAGCGGAAAATCGCGCATGCGCTCGATCGGCGTCGACCAGATCGCGGCGCCCATCGGCAGCAGGTGATCGTCGATGAAGCCCGCCGAGTAGCCGCCGAGATCGAGGAACTCGCCCACGGTGAGGTCGGCCGGCGTGCCGCCGCGCAGCGCCACGCGTGCGGCGCGATAGAAGCGCACGACGTCGACCATCATACGCCAGAAGCGTGGCCGCACCAGGTTGCGGCTCTGCGCGATCAGCCCCTTGAGGTCGGTGCCGGAATATTCCAACGCGCCGCCGCCGATCGACACCGCGAACGACATGTCGCTCGGCTCGGTGGCGACGTCGAGGGCGCGGAACAGCGCGACCAGGTTGGGATAGTTGACGTCGTTGTAGACGATGAAGCCGGTGTCGACCGGGATCGTCGCGCCGGCGACGGTTGCCTCGACGGTGTTGCTATGGCCGCCCAGCCGCGCGGCCTGCTCGTAGAGCGTCACCTGGTGGTGGGCGCGCAGGGCCCAAGCCGCGCCCAATCCGGAGATTCCGGCGCCGATCACCGCGATACGCATCGTCCGACGCCAGCCCCCGCCCGTTCGGTGCTTCCGTTGGCCCGATCGGCCCCGAAAGCGTTATTCGTCGGTCCACCCGCAGTGGATCACGCCAAGCTTAACAAGGCGTGATCGGGCCGTCCCGCGCCGCGTCGGCGCCGAATCGGCGCCTCACCCCGCCGCCGCCCGCAGCCGCGTGTGGCTGACCCCGATCACCCGCGACGGGCCGAGCAGGAAGGCCTCGAAGCCGCGCCGGAATAGGGCCTTGAGCGGCGGCGCGAAGACGTCGAGGCCGCCGGCATAGGCGCCGAACGCCGGCAGCACCAGCCGCCGCCCGTCGGTCACGAAGCAGCGCGCCGACAGCCGGCGCGCGCGCAGATGCAGGGTCGCCTTGGGGTGGTAGTGGCCGCTGATCTCGCCGGGCGCGTCGGCGCCGTCGGCCTCGTGGCGGAAGCTGAGCGCGCCGACCGTGATGGCGTCGCGCACCGTGCCGCCCCACGGGCAGTTCCCCGCCTCGCCCAACCCCGGATCGTGATTGCCGGCGACCCAGATCCACTCGGTCGCGCCGACCAGCGCCGCCAGCCGCGCCGCCGTGCCGGCAGCCATGCGCTCGGCCGCGCCGTCGTCATGAAAACTGTCGCCGAGCGCGATCACGCGCGCCGGCTTGAGGCGCGCCATCGCGTCGCTCAGGCGGTCGAGCGTCGCGTCGGTGTCGTAGGGCGGCAGCAAGGTGCCGTGCGCCGCGAAGCTCGAGCCCTTCTCGAGATGCAGATCGGCAGCCACCAGCGTGGCGCGCGCCGGCCACCACAGCGCGCCCGACAGATCGGCCACCAGATCGACGCCGTTGACCGTGAGCGACGCGCGCGACATCGGGCTGCGATAGCAGATCGCGCGACGCGCCGCCATGCGCTTGGCATTGCGTCCGGTCGCCGCCGGGTGCTGTAGTTCGAGCAGCGGCGTGTTGCTTCGGGAGGGTGCCATGACGGCTCGGACCTTGTGCGCGGTGCTGACCTTGCTGCTCGGGTCCCTGCCGGCCCTGGCCCAGGCGCCGCAAAAAATCCTGCGGGTGGTGCCCCAGGGCGAGGTCAAGGTGTTCGACCCGCACCAGTCGCAGGTCAACCTGACCTCGATGCACGTCGCGCTGGTCTACGACGTGCTGTTCAGCTGGGACGCCGACATGGTGCCGAAGCCCCAGCTGGTCGACACGTGGACGGTCTCGGACGACAAGCTGCTGTACCGCTTCACCTTGCGGTCGAACCTCAAGTTCAGCGACGGCAGCGCGCTGACCACGCGCGACGTCGTCGCGACCCTGAAGCGGTTGTTCCAGCGCGACAGCCAGATCCAGGCGCTGGCGCAGCGCGTCGCGGCGCTCGAGACGGTCGACGACCGCACCTTCATCCTGCGGCTGACCGAGCCGTTCCGCTTCGTCGAGTTCCTGATCGGCGGCAGCAATGGCATCTCGGGCGGCATCATGCGCGAGCAGGAGGCTCGGACCGACCCCTACACCCAGATCACCGAGATCATCGGCTCGGGACCGTTCCGTTTCGTCAAGGCCGAGTATCGCTCGGGTGCCAAGCTGGTCTACGAGCGGAATCCGTTCTACATACCCCGCGCGGAACCGCCGAGCGGCTTCGCCGGCGGCAAGCGCGCCAAGGTCGATCGCGTCGAGTTCATCGTCATCCCGGACGCCGCGGTCGCGGTTGCGGCGCTGCGCAGCGGCGAAGTCGATTTCATCGACTCGCCCAGCCTCGACGTCGTGCCGACTGTGGCCAACGATCCGTCGATCGTGGTCGGCGAGGTCTGGCCGATCGAGACCTACGCGGTGCTGCGGCCCAACAGCATCCAGCCGCCGTTCAACAACGTGAAGGCGCGCCTGGCGCTCGCCTACATGTCGGACCAGCGCGAGTACATGACCGCGGCCTACGGCGATCCGAAATTCTGGCGCGAGTGCTACGCCTACTGGGTGTGCGGCAGCCCCAACGGCATCGAGCTCGGCGCCGAGGACTTTCGTCGACCAAATCTGGAAAAAGCGCGTCAGCTCATGATCGAGTCCGGCTACAAGGGCGAGAAGGTCGTGCTGATCGGCGGCGCCGACGTGCCGGCGTACAACACGCTCAGCCTGGTGACGGCGGACCGGCTCAAGAAGATCGGCGTCACCGTCGATCTGCAGATGTCCGACTGGGGCAGCGTCTCGGCGCGCCGCGCCAAGAAGGACCCGCCCGACCAGGGCGGCTGGAACTTGTTCCACACGTCGGCCAACGGCGCCCAGCTCGCCAGCCCGCTGGTCAGCCCGTCGACCATCATGACCTGCGACGGCAAGAACTTCGTCGGCTGGCCGTGCGACGAGAAGGAGGAGGCGCTGCGCCAAGCGTACATCAAGGAGACCGACCCGGCGAAGCAGGCGGCGCTCGTCGAAGCCATGCACCGCCGGCTCTGGGAGGTCGTCCCCTACGTGCCGCTCGGCCAGCTCAAGCAGCCCTTCCTGTGGCGCAAGAACGTCTCGGGCGTGCTGAAGTCGAACACTTTGGTGTTCTGGAACATCGACAAGGGCTGAGGCGCGCGATGACGCTCGAGCTCGTCACCCTGACGACCGCCGACGGCGTCGCGCTCGACGGCGCGCTCTACGCGGCGACCCAAGCGCGGCGCGGTGCGATCCTGATGGTCCATGGCCTGACCTGGAATTTCTATCGCGGCCCGTCGCGCTGGCTGCCGCCGCTGCTGGCGCGCGCCGGCTTCGACTGCCTGTCGCTCAACATGCGCGACCACGACCTGACCGAGCCCAAGGATTTCGAC
>JACQAI010000654.1 GCA_016195115.1 Pseudomonadota bacterium | reverse complement strand
TGCTTCCTCGAGACCTCACGCGGCGCGATCACCGAGAACGCTGCGATCCGCTTCGAGGACGACGGCACCGTCGTGCTGATGACCGGTACCCAGTCGAACGGTCAGGGCCACGAGACCAGCTTCCCGCAGATCGCCGCCGACCGCCTCGGCGTGCCGATCGAGCGCTTCCGGCTGGTGCAGGGCGACAGCGCCGTGCTGAAGGGCGGCGGTGGCCACGGCGGCGCGCGCTCGATGCACATGGCCGGCACCGCGCTCGTGATGGCGATCGACGGCGCGTTGGCCAAGGGCAAGGCGATCGCTGCGCGGCTGCTGCAGGCAGCGCCCGACACGGTCGACTTCGCCAACGGGCGGTTCACGGTCAAGAGCAGCGACCGTTCGATCGACCTGCCGGCGCTGGCGCGCGCCGCGCGCGACCCCGCCAACCTGCCCGACGGCATGGCACCGGGCCTCGACACCGACGCGCACAACCCGAACGACCGCTTCACCTTCCCGAACGGCTGCCACGTCGCCGAGGTCGAGGTCGATCCCGACACCGGCCGGGTCGCCTTGCTGCGCTACACCGCGGTCGACGACTTCGGAAGACTTGTGAATCCGATGCTCACGATCGGCCAGGTCCAGGGCGGCGTCGCCCAAGGCATCGGCCAGGCGATGCTCGAGCACGCCGTCTACGAGCCCGGCAGCGGCCAGTTGCTCAGCGGCTCGCTGATGGACTACGCGCTGCCGCGCGCCGACGACCTGCCTGATCTCGACATCCACCTCGTCGAGGTGCCGACCGACGTCAATCCGCTCGGCGTCAAGGGCTCGGGCCAAGCCGGTTGCATCGCGGCGCCACAGACGATCGTCAACGCCGTGCTTGACGCCCTGGCGCCGCTCGGCGTCGCCCATCTCGACATGCCGCTGACACCGTTGCGCGTCTGGCGCGCCATCCAGGACGCGCGGAAAGGCTGAGCGATGGACCTCGTGACTTGGAACATCCAATGGGGCAAGGGCTGCGACGGCGTGGTCGACCTGAAGCGCATCGTCGACACGATGCGCAAGCTGGCCGACGCCGACGTGTTCTGCCTGCAGGAGATCGCGATCAACTTCCCGGCGCTCGACGAGGGCAAGGCCGAGGACCAGCCGGCGACCTTCGCCGCACTGCTGCCCGGCTACCAGGTCGTGTTCCGCCCGGCGGTCGACTACCGCGGGCTCGACGGCACGCGCCGCCAGTTCGGCAACATGGTGCTGTCGCGCCTGCCGGTGCTCCAGGTGCTGCCCTTCCTGCTGCCGCGCCCGGCCGATGCGGTCCGCAGCATGCAGCGCATCGCGCTCGAGGTCGTGGTCCAGGATGCCCCGGGCCCGGTGCGGGTGACCACGACCCACGTCGAGTACTACTCGGCGGCGCACCAGACGGCGCAGGTCGCGGCGCTGCGCAGCCTGCACCAGGAGGCCGCCCAGCGCGTCCTCCACCCGGCCAAGCCGGTCGACGATGAGGGCACCTATCGGACGGTGCCGCGCCCCGCCTCGGCGATCGTCACCGGCGACTTCAACTTCGAACCGTCGAACCCGAGCTACGCCGCCATGCTGGCGCCGTTCACCGACGGCACGCCGGCCTTCCGCGACGCCTGGACGGTCGCCCATCCCGGCCAACCCCACGCCCCGACCTGCGGCATCGGCGACCGCGAGCTGTGGAAGCAGGGCCCGCACTGCCGCGATTTTATCTTCGTGAGCGAGGACCTGGCGCCACGGGTGCGCGACGTCCGGGTCGACGTCGAGACCACCGCGTCGGACCACCAGCCGGTCCATCTCAAGCTGGCGTGAAGGTCTAGGCGATGGTCTGATCGCCTCGAGGGGGACACATGACGTCTCGACTCGATCGCCGACAACTCCTGACCGGAAGCGCCGCGGCCACGGCAATCGCCGCGGTGCCGCCGGGCAATGTCGTGGGATCGGCTTGGGCCGCCGACGTCAAGGTGCGGATGACGACCGGTCTGCGCGCCACGACTCAATGCGTGACCTGGCTCGGCACTGAAACCGGCATTTTCAAGAAACATGGTCTGGATGTCAGCCTCCCGAAGCTCGAGGTCGGCGGTCCCGAAAGCGTCGCGGGACTGCTACGCGGCGATTGGGACTTTCTGCAGACCGGGACCGCGCCGATGGCGGAGGCTGTCCTCAAGGGCGGCGACACGGTCATCTTGCTCCGTAACAGCGATCCGCACGCCGGCATCTTCATCATGACCCGACCCGAAATCGTCGATCTTGCCCAGCTCGCGGGCAAGCGGGTCGGCGTCCTCACCAATGCCGAGGTCGGGCAGACTGGCATCGCGACGCGCCTCACCTTGGAGGATGCCGGCGTGGCCGCCAGCTATATCGGCCTCGGCACGTACCGGAACATCTTCGCCGCGCTCGTCGCCGGCACGGTCGATGCCGGCGCGTTGCCCGTCGACCTGCGCTTCTCCGGACAGACGAAATACGGCTGGAACGCTTTCGAGACCAAGCAATCGGGGTTCATTGCGCCCTCGATATTCGGGACGACGCGGCGGATGATCGCCGCACGCCGGGAGTCGGTGCTGGCTGCGGTTCGCGGCTTCGTCGAAACCATTCATGCGTTCAAGACGCAACGCGACGTCGTCGTGCCGCTGTTGCAACGCTACTTGGATATCGAGGACCGGAGCGCCGTCGAGCGCCTCCACGACTTCTATGTGCCGCTGTTTCCGAAAGTGCCGCGGCCGTCCTTTCGCAACTTTCAGTCCGTGCGCGACTACTTCGCCAAGAGCTATCCGGCGGCAGCGACTCTACAAGAGTCGGACATCGCGGATGCCTCGTTGATCGACGAGGTCGAGCGCAGCGGATTCATCGAGCGGGTCTACGGCTAGCAACAAAGGAGAGCAATGCCACGCCGAACCAGCGCTTCGGCGCGGGCGCGAACGCCCGATCGGGCCATCAGCCCGCAGCGCAGCGACGTTCGGCGACGGTACGCCGGCCTTCCGCGATGCCTGGACGGTCGCGCATCCCGGCCAGCCCCACGCGCCGACCTGCGGCATCGGCGATCGCGAGCTGTGGCCCGCCGGCCCGCACTGCCGCGACTTCATCTTCGTCGGCGACGACCTGGCGCCGCGCGTCCGCGACGTCCGGGTCGACGTCGAGACTACAGCGTCGGACCTCCAGCCGGTCCATCTCAAGCTCGGCTAGACAGGCGGCACGCTCTCCGCTCATCCCTCCCCCGCGCGCAGCGTGGGGGGCCAGGACCTTGTTCGCGACCCGGTCGCCGCGACTCGACCGACGCCTACGCCCCCACCCTACCCTCCCCCATCCGCTTCGCGCACGGGGGAGGGATTGGAAAGGATTGCGCCACTTCGCAAGGACGACGCAGAGTAATGCGATTGCCGCATTAATCGAGGGCGCAGCATGCGTGAGAACGGGATCGGACAGTCGCTGCCGCGCAGCGAGGATCTGCGGCTGGTGCGCGGGCTCGGCCGCTATACCGACGACATCCAGTTGGCCGGGCAGACGGCCCTCATCGTGCTGCGCTCGCCGCACGCCCACGCGACCATCAAGCGCATCGATGCGACCGCTGCGCGGGCCGCGCCCGGCGTGCTCGCGGTGCTGACCGGCGAGGACGCCGCACGCGAGGGCTTCGGCACGTTCTCGTCACGCGTCATCCGCAAGCGCCCCGACGGCACGGGCCCCAACGTCGTGCCGCCCTACCGCATGCTGGCGCTCGGCCGCGCCCGCCATGTCGGCGATCCGGTCGCCGCGGTGATCGCCGAGACGGTCGCGCAGGCCAAGGACGCCGCCGAGCTGATCGAGGTCGACTACGATCCCCTGCCCTCGGTCACCGTCACGGCCGACGCCGCCAAGCCAGGCGCGCCCCAGCTGTGGGACGACATCCCGAACAACCGCGTGTTCGTCCACGAGCACGGCGACAAGGCCGCCGTCGAGGCGGCGTTCGCGCGCGCCGCCCACGTCGCGCGCTTCGACTTCACGGTCAACCGCGTGACCGCCGCATCGATGGAGCCGCGCGGCGCGCTCGGCGTGTGGGATCCCAGCGAGCAGCGCTACACCCTCTACGCCTCGCTGCAGTCGCCGCACCAGATCCGCAGCGAGCTCGCCGACCGCATCTTCAAGATCCCCAACCACCAGCTGCGCGTGGTCGCCCCCGACGTCGGCGGCGGTTTCGGCATGAAGGGCAGCCCGTTCCCCGAGCTGGCGCTGGTCCTG
>JACQAI010000048.1 GCA_016195115.1 Pseudomonadota bacterium | reverse complement strand
TAGTTGCCGAAATAGCCCGAGCGCTGGATCACCCGGTGGCACGGCACGAGGTAGGAGATCAGGTTGGCGCCGACCGCGCTGCCGACCGCGCGCGCCGCGCCGGGCTGGCGGATGCGCTTGGCGATGTCGTCGTAGGCGACCAGCGCACCCGGCGGCACGCGCAGCAGCGCCTCCCAGACCTTGAGCTGGAACGGCGTGCCGGACAGGAACAGGCGCAGCGGTCCGGCCGCCGTGGCGTGCTGGCCGGTGATCGGCGCGAAGATGCGCGCCGCCAGCGCCTCGGCGTGGTTACCATCCTCGATAAAGGATGCGGCGCGATAGGGCGCGCTGAGCTCGTCGAGCGCCGCGCCGTCGGTGCTCGCCTCGACGAAGGCGAGGCCCGTGATGCCGCGCTCGGAGGCGAGGATCAGGGTCGGGCCGAACGGGCCCTCGGCGATGCCGTGGCGGATCGTCATGCCCTCGCCGCGCGCCTTGAACTCGCCCGGGGTCGCCGCCTCGACCGACACAAACAGGTCGTGCAGCCGGCCCGGCCCCGACAGCCCGGCGTCGTAGGAGGCGTCGAGCACGCTGGCGTCCTCGAGCGCCGCCTTGGCGCGCTGCAGGGTCAAGAATTGCAGAAATTTCTTCGGGCTGACCCCGACCATGCGCGAGAACAGGCGCTGGCACTGGAACGGGCTCATGCCGACCGCCTGGGCGACCTCGTCCAGCCCGGGCTGGTCCTCGACGTGGGCCTCGATGTAGTCGAGCGCCCGGCCGACGGTGTTCAACTGGTCCATGGTCTTCCTGCTCATCTCGATGGTTCCCATGGCCCGGAAGGTGGCATCGGGGCGTCCCCGTCTCCACCCGGTTCTTGCCCATTTTAGCGCAGCCAAACCGCCGCCGTACGGTCGCCCGATCGTGTCGGCCGGCCTGCTCGCCGCGTTGCTCGGCGCCTGCGGCGTCACCAAGCCGTCTCAGCCGGTTGCGCTGCAGCACTATCCGGTTGCGCCGCAGTACCTGCGCATCTTGCAGATTTCGGGCGCCATCGCCGGCAGCGCCGCCGGGATGGGCAAGAGCGACGTCGACCGCCTCGTCGCGCGCGTCGTCGAGGAGATCAGGACACGACATCCGCACATCTTCGCCAGCGAACCGCGACCGGGCATCCGTGATGCCAAGCTGACGCTCGCTTTCACGACCTACAACCGCGGCAGCGCGGCGGCCCGCTACCTGGCCGGCGCCGGTCAGGTCAGGATCGCCGCCCAGGCGATCTTCATCGATGCCGAAACCGGCGTGACGCTTGCCACCTACGCGATCAAGAAGGAGACGTTCCAGAGCGGCGTCGCCGGTGTCATCGTCACCCCGGAAATGGCTGAACGCGACTTCGTCCAGGCGGTCGTCGAGCTCTTCAAGGGCAACCCGTAGGCCGCGACCTCATTCGACGACGTCGTCGGCGCGCGCCCGAGTCTCACTTCGGCGGCGAACTGCAGCCTTAAAGCGCGCACTCGAGATAGAGGGCGTCGGCCTCGGGATTGGCCGTGTAGGCCGGGATCTCGGCGAAGCCCAAGGTGCGGTAGAGCGCGACCGCCGCGGTCATGCGCGCCATGGTGTCGAGCCGCATGGTCCGGTACCCGGCGACGCGGCCGCGGCCCATGACCGCGCGCGCGAGCAGCCGGCCGATGCCCTGGCCCTGCCGCGCCGGTCGGACGTAGAGCCGCTTCATCTCGGCGACGCCGGGCTCGAGCGGCCGCATCGCGACGACGCCGACGATCGCCTCGGCGTCGCGCGCGACCAGCAGCGCGCCCGCCGGCGGTGCGTACTTGCCCGGCAAGGTCGCGAGCTCCTCGTCGAAGCCCTGGAAGCACAGCGAGATGCCGAGCCAGCGCTCGTAGTCGCGGAACAGCTCGCGAACGATGTCGAGATCGGCCGCGCCCGCGCCGTCGATGACGATGCGCGCGGTCACAGGTGCAAGGTTCCGGTCATCACCAGCACCGCGTCGCCCGACAGGCGCACGCGGTCGCCGTCGAGCCGGCAGACCAGCTCGCCGCCGCGCGCGCTGACCTGGCGGGCGGTCAACTCGGTCTTGCGCAGGCGCTCGGCCCACAGCGGCACCAGCCGGCAGTGCGCCGACCCGGTGACCGGGTCCTCGGGCACGCCGCGCGCCGGCGCGAAGTAGCGCGAGACGAAGTCGACGTCGGCGTCGGCGCCGCCGCCCGGCGCGGTCGCCGAGACGCCGAAGCAGTCGAGCTTGGCCACCGCGCCGATGTCGGGCGTGAGCGCGCGCACTTGGGCAGCGCGGTCGAACAGCGCCACGACATGGGTCTGGAGCGCCAGGAAGATCGCGCTCGGCCGAGCGCCGAGCGCCTCGGCAAGCCCCGGCATGGCCTCGACCCGGCGCGGCGGCTGCGCCGGGAAATCCATGGTCAGGCGATCGTCGTCACGGGTGACGATGAGCGCGCCGCTGCGGGTGTGGAAGGTCGCGCGCCGGCGTTTGGGCTCCAGCGTGGTCATCAGCACATGCGCGGTCGCCAGGGTGGCGTGACCGCACAGATCGACCTCGACCGCGGGGGTGAACCAGCGCAGGTCGAAGTCGTCGCCGCGCGGCACGAAGAACGCGGTCTCCGACAGGTTGTTCTCGGCGGCGATCGCCTGCATGACGTCGTCGGGCAGCCAGCGCTCGAGCGGGCAGACCGCCGCCGGATTGCCGGCGAAGCGGCGGCTCGTGAAGGCATCGACCTGATAGAGCGGCAGCTGCATGGCGTTTGATCCCACCCGAGACGGCGCGGGTCCTAGTCGACCAGGGACAGCGAGACCCGCCGATTGCGCTTGCCCTTGCTTTCGATCTTGTCGATCCGCACCGCGCCGATCTCGCCGGTCGCGCGCACGTGGGTGCCGCCGCACGGCTGCAAATCGGTGTCCGCGACGTCCATCAACCGCACGCGGCCCTGGCCGCTCGGCGGCTTGACCGACATGGTGCGCACCAGCTCGGGCTTGGCCGCGAGCTCGGCATCGTCGATCCAGCGCGAGGTCACCGCGATGTCGCGACCGATGAGCTCGTTGAGCTTCGCTTCGATTGCCGCCTTGTCGAG
>JACQAI010000694.1 GCA_016195115.1 Pseudomonadota bacterium | reverse complement strand
GCTGCCGCTGACCGCGGACACGCGCGGCATTCTCGACGCGCGCGCCTTGGCGGCGCTGCCCGCGGGCGCCACGGTCATCAACCTGGCGCGCGGCCCGTTGATTGTGGATCGAGACCTGCTCGCGGCGCTCGACCACGGCCACCTCGGCGGCGCCGTGCTCGACGTCTTCGAGGTCGAGCCGTTGCCGGCCGATCATCCGTATTGGCGCCATCCGCGCGTGCTCATCACGCCGCACGTCGCCGCGATCAGCGATCCGCGCTCGGTCGCGCCGGTGATCGCCGAGAACATCCGCCGCTTCCGCGCCGGCCAGCCGGTGCACGATCTGGTCGACTTCAAGGCCGGCTACTGAGCCACGGGGAGAGGGCCGATGACGCAGGGATCGGAGTTCTCGGCGGACGGCGGCTGCACCTGCCGCGCCGTGCGCTACCGCATGACCAGCACGCCGCTGTTCGTGCATTGCTGCCATTGCCGCTGGTGCCAGCGCGAGACTGGAACAGCGTTCGCGCTCAACGCCATGGTCGAGGCCGAGCGCGTTACCGTGCTGGGCGGGGCGCCCGAGCTGGTCGACACGCCGTCGAACAGCGGCAAGGGCCAGAAGATCTGGCGCTGCCCGCGCTGCCGCGTCGCGGTGTGGAGCAATTACGGCGCCGCCGGCGACGCCGTGCATTTCGTGCGCGTCGGCACGCTCGACGAGCCCGATCGTTTGCCGCCCGATATCCACATCTACACGGCGTCCAAGCAGCCGTGGGTCGTGATCCCGCCCGGGGCTGTGGCGGTCGAGGCGTTCTACAAACCCGCCGAGCGCTGGCCGGCGGCGAGCCTGGAGCGCTGGCGCGCGCTCAAGCGCTGAGCCCGAGCACGCCTGCAATCTTCGGTTGCCGGGTGCGGTGCCGCTGACTAAGCTCGCGCGCTTTTTCCACCGCTTGCCGATGGGGTGCGCCATGGCGCTCGATCGTCGTCGCTTCCTGCGCCGGGCCGGCGCCCTGGGCATCGCGCTACCGTTGGCGCGGTGGGGCGGCGCGTCGGCGCAGCCGGCGCCCGCGCTGGTCGCCCGGCGGGTCTTTTTCGACGATCCCGACTATCGCCAGGTCAAGCTCAGCCCCGACGGCGCGCAGCTCGCTTGGATTGCGCCGCTCGACGGCGTGCTGAACCTGTGGGTCGCGCCGACCAGCGCGCCCGGCAAACGCCGGGCGGTCACGCGCGTCACCGCGCGCAGCCTGTCGACCTATTTCGCCTGGGCCCACAACAACCGGCAGCTGGTCTATTTCGAGGACCACGACGGCGACGAGAACTGGCGCGCCTCGAGCATCGATCTGAGCTCCGGCGCGGTCGTGGCGCTGTCGCCGTCGCGCGGCGTGCGCGCCCTCCTCCAGGAGGTCTCGCCGAAATTCCCCGACGAGGTAGTGCTGCGCCACAACGCCCGCGACAAGCGCTTCCACGATCTGTTCCGCGTCAACCTGGTGACCGGCGTCAGCACGCCGCTCTACGAGAACCGCGATTACGCCTGGCTGATGACCGACGCGGACTTCCGGGTGCGGCTCGGCGGGCGGTTCGACAAGGACGGCAGCTGCGAGGTCTTCGAGCATCGCGCCGACGGCAGCTGGGACGCTTTCACGACGGTGCCGATCGGCGACCTCGACGCCACCTATTTCATCGACATCAGCGCCGATGGCGGCATCCTCTATCTGCGCGACCCGCGCGGGCGCGACAAGGCGGCGCTGGTCGCGATCGACATGGCGACCCGCCAGCCGACCGTGCTCGCCGAGGACGACGGCGCCGACATCGTGCGCGTCGAGTTCGATCCGGCGAGCCGCCACCCGGTCGCCGCGGCGGCGGTCCGCGAGCGCGTCCGTTGGCAGGCGCTCGACGCCTTGACCCAAGAGGATCTGGCGCAGTTGGCGGCGCACGGGCCGGGCGACATCGAGTTCGTCAGCCGGAGCCTCGACAACACCAAGGCGACGGTGTTCTTCGAGCGCGATGCCGCGAGCGGCGCCTACGCGCTGCTCGATCGCACCACCGGCCGCGTGACGTCGCTGTTCCAGCAGCGACCGGCGCTGGCGCGCGTCTCGCTGCGGCCGATGGAGCCGGTCACGATCCCGGCGCGCGACGGCCTCAGCCTGCCGTGCTACTTGACCGTCCCCCAGCGCGCCGCCAGCGCCGGTCCCGGGCCGCTCGTGATGGTCATCCACGGCGGCCCCTACTGGCGCGACTCGTGGGGCTACAACGGCACGCACCAGTGGCTGGCCAACCGCGGCTACGCCGTGCTGAGCGTCAACTTCCGCGGCTCGACCGGGTTCGGCAAGGCCTTCGTCACCGCGGCCGACCGCGAATGGGGCGGCCGCATGCACGACGATCTGATCGATGCGCTGGATTGGGCGATCGCGCGCGGTATCGCCGATCCGGCGCGCGTCGGCTTCTACGGCGCCAGCTACGGCGGCTATTCGGCGCTGACCGCAGCGACCAAGACGCCCGAGCGCTTCGCCTGCATCGTTGATATCTTCGGCGTCTCGAGCCTCCAGACCTTCATGAAGACCATCCCGCCCTATTGGGGGCCGTGGTTCAGCATCTGGAAGAATCGGCTCGGCGATCCCGACACCGAGGCCGGCCGCGCCTTCCTGGCCGAGCGCTCGCCGCTGACCCACATCGCCCGTGCGACCAAGCCGATCCTGATCGCCCAGGGGCTGCAGGACGTGCGCGTGGTCGCGGCCGAATCCGAGCAGATGGTCGCGGCGCTCCAGCAGCGCGACGTGCCGGTGACCTACATCAGCTTCGCGGACGAGGGCCACGGCTTCATCCGCGCGGCCAACCGGTTGGCGTTCTACGCCGTGGCCGAGGCGTTCCTTGCCAAGCATCTCGGTGGCCGCCATCAGGCGATCGGCGACGACCTCGCCGGCTCCAGCCTCAAGGTCGAGACCGGCGGCGCGCTGGTTCCCGGGCTGCCGGGATAAAGCTACGCGGCGGCGTGCGCCTGCACGAGCGCGTAGAGCGCGCGCAGCGTCTGCGGCTCGCCGCCCTCGGGCCGACCGGGGCGGGCGCGGTTGTTCCACGCCATCATGTCGAGATGCAGCCACGGCGTGTCGGCCGAGACGAACTCCGACAGGAACAGGGCCGCCGTGATGGCGCCGGCGTGCGGGCCGTCGCCGGTCGATGACAGATCCGCCGTCTTGCTGTCGAGCAGCCGGCGATAGCCCGGCCACAGCGGCAGCCGCCACACCGGATCGGCGGTCGCCGCACCATGGCGCGCCAGGGCGTCGTACAGCGCGTCGTGGCGCGTGAAGGCGACCGGCAGCTCGGGCCCGAGCGCGACCCGCGCCGCGCCGGTCAGGGTCGCGCAGTCGATCAGCAGCGTGGGCTGCTCGGTGTCGGCTTCGGCGAGCGCGTCGCACAGGATCAGGCGGCCCTCGGCGTCGGTGTTGCCGACCTCCACGGTCGGGCCCTTGCGGGTGGGCAGCACGTCCAAGGGCCGCATGGCGTTGCCGGCGATCATGTTCTCGACCGCCGGGATCAAGAGGCGCAGGCGGACCTTGAGGCCGGCGCCCATCACCATGGCGGCGAGCGCCAGCACGGTGGCGGCGCCGCCCATGTCCTTCTTCATCAGCCGCATGCCGGCCGACGCCTTGATGTCGAGCCCGCCCGAGTCGAAGCACACGCCCTTGCCGACCAGGGTCACCTTGGGATCGCCGTCGCGGCCCCAGCGCAGGTCGATCAGGCAGGGCGGCTTGGCGCTGGCACGGCCGACGGCGTGGATCGCCGGGTAGTTGTTGGCCAGCAGGTCGTCGCCGACGATCACCGCGAGCGGGGCGCCGTGGCGCTCCGCGACGGCGCGCGCCGCGGCAGCCAGCTCGGCCGGCCCGAGATCGGCGGCCGGCGTGTTGATCAGGTCGCGGGCGAGCGCGGTCGCCTCGGCGGCGCGCTGCACGTGGCCGCGATCGGCTTCGGCCGGCCAGACCAGGCTCGGCAGCTCGCCCTTGCGCGCCTTGTAGCGCGCGAAGCCGTAGGTGCCGAGCGCCCAGCCGAGCGCGGCGTTGGTCGCGGTGTCGCGCTCGAGCGCGGCCGCGATCCGGTAGCGGCCCGGCGGCAAGGCCTCGGGCAGGCCGGCATAGGCCCACAGGCCGCGGTCGGCGTGATCGGGCGGCTCGACCCCGACGGCGATCCCGGCGAGCTCGCCGGCGGCATCGGGCAGCAGCAGCGTGCTGCCCGGCTCGGCCTTGAAGCCGGCGCGCTCGGCCCAGCCGCGCTGGTGGCCGGGCAGGCCAGCCAGCCAATCGGCCAGGGTCGGCTTGGAAATCGGGTGGAGGGGAACCGCGTCGGCGGCGGCGTCGACCAATTGGAAGGACACGGGGGCTTGGACCTTTCTACTCGTCGGACAGCGGGCCTGCCCCTAGAATGCCGGCAACGCGCGACGGCTGCAAAGCAGCGCTCTGAGGGCGGTCGTATCGGGTGATCGGGTGGCTGAATTCACGCTCTATATCGGCAACAAGAACTACTCGTCGTGGTCGCTGCGCGCTTGGCTCGTCCTGCGGCAGGCCGGGGTCGCTTTCGAAGAAGTCCTGATCCCGCTGCGCCAGCCGGACACGCCGGAGAAGATCCTTCGCCACTCGCCGTCCGGGCGGGTGCCGTGCCTCCACCACGGCGACATCGTGGTGTGGGACAGCCTGGCGATCGGCGAATACGTCGCCGATCTGTTCCCGCACGCCCAGCTGTGGCCGACCGACCCGACCGCGCGCGCGGTGGCGCGCGGCGTCGCCGCCGAGATGCACGCCGGCTTCGCGGCGCTGCGCCAGAACATGCCGATGAACCTGCGCGGCGCCTTCCCGGGCAAGGGCCTGTCCCCGGCGGTGCGCGAGGACATCAACCGCGTCACCGCGCTGTGGCGCGATTGCCGCCGAAGGTTTGCGGGTCATAAACCCATGCTGTTCGGCGACTTCTCGATCGCCGACGCGATGTATGCGCCGGTGGTCGCGCGGTTCGCCACTTATGCAGTGGTGCTTGACGAGGACGCGCGCGACTATGTGCGCCTGATCCTCGACCTGCCCGCGATGCAGGAATGGGTCGAGGCCGCCAAGCAGGAGCCGTGGACGATTCCCGAGCTCGAGGGCTAGGCGCGGTAGGGACGCAGCCCCGCGAGCGCCAAATTAAAGGCTACTCCCCGACCGGCGTGGCGTTGAGGATCCCGGCTTCGCGATAGAAGCGCGCCGCGCCCGGATGCAGCGGCACCGCGACCCCGGCGAGCGCGCGGTCGAGCTTGACGGTTCGCGCCACCGGCGGACCGGCGGCCAACAGCTTTTGCGACGCCTCGTTCCACAACGCGCGCGTGATCGCCTCGATGCGGTTGGCGTCGGCATTGCCCGACACCAACAGCTGGGTCGGCACCGCGGGGAGCTCGATCGCCTCCGCCCCGGCATAGGCTCCGGCGGCCAGCTTGATGTCGGTCAGATAGGGCAGCCGGGTGGTCGCGGCCGGCGGCACGGCGAGCAGCCGCATCGGGATCAGATGGGCGAACTCAACCAGGGCCGGCAGCGGCGGCGCGCCGATCAGCATCACGGCGTCGATCCGGCTGTCGGCCAGCCGCTGCAGGCCGGCCTGGACCGCCAGCGGCGGTGCCGGCTTGCGCCCGCCGTCGAGGCCGAGATGGTTCAGGTAGAGCTGGAGGAACGTCACGGCGGTCGGATCATCGGTCGCCGCCGCGATGTGGCGCCGCTTGAGATCATCGACGGTCTCGAAGCGCGAGCCGTCGCGCACCACCACGTGAATCGCTTCGACGAACACGGTCGCGACGGTGCGCAGAGGCTCGCGCGGCTTGGCGCCCTCGGCACGCTTGCCGGCGTAGGCGCGGTAGGCGTCGCCCGCGGGCACCAGGATGGCGTCGATCTGGCGCTGCTCGAGCAGCTCGATCGCCTCGGCCGGGCTGCCGATCGCTTGGGCCAGCGCGATCATGCCGGGGACGCCGCAGCTGCCGCCGCGATCGCAGGGCCGCGCCCCCGGCGGGCTGCTGAGGCCGGCGGCGACGATGCCGGCCACGGCGAACGACGGGCTATCGACGACGCCGCTGCCGATGCGGAAGAACTGGGTGTCCGCGGGCGCGACGCCTTGGGCCCGGGTCGGATGAACGGTGATCAGCGCAGCGAAGACGGCGAGCACGATGGCGACGCACCGACGCGCGCCGGCGTTTGAACGGCCGGTCGCGCGAAAAACCATCCCTGCCGACGCCATCCGCTGCATGGATGTCGGCCCCCCGTCGCGGCATCATCGGCGACGCTGAGTC
>JACQAI010000031.1 GCA_016195115.1 Pseudomonadota bacterium | reverse complement strand
CTCGCGGCGCCGGCCAACTTCGCGCGCGCCAAGGCGCTGCTGGCGCTCGGCCGTCAGGCGCTGCCCGGCCTCGACACCGCCGGCGGCACCGAATGGATGGGGTTCCGGCCGTCGCTGCCCGACTCGCTTCCGGTTATCGGTTTGTCGCCGCGGTATGGCAATGTCGTGTTCGGCTTCGGCCACGGCCATCTCGGCCTGACCGAGGCCGCGACCACCGGGCGGCTGCTCGCCGACCTGGTGACCGGCGCGCCGCCGCCGATCGACGTCGCGCCGTTTGGTATCGAGCGGTTCTGAGAGGGCCATGGCCAGCCACACGTTCTTCTGCATCGATGGCCACACCTGCGGCAATCCGGTGCGCGTGGTCGCGGGCGGCGGGCCGTTGCTCCAGGGCGCGACCATGAGCGAGCGGCGCAGGCACTTCATGGCCGACTACGATTGGATCCGCACCGGCTTGATGTTCGAGCCGCGCGGCCACGACCTCATGTCAGGCACCATCCTGTATCCGCCGACGCGCGACGATTGCGACATCGCGCTGCTCTACATCGAGGTCACGGGCTGCCTGCCGATGTGCGGCCACGGCACCATCGGCACCGTCACGATGATGATCGAGCGCGGCCTGGTGACGCCGCGCACACCCGGCACCCTGCGGCTCGACACGCCCGCGGGTCTGGTCGTCGCCGAGTACCGCCAGGTCGGCGAGCACGTCGAGGGCGTCACCCTGACCAACGTGCCGTCGTTCCTGCACAGCCGCGACGTCGCGGTCGACATGCCCGAGCTCGGCGGGACGCTGACGGTCGACATCGCCTACGGCGGCAACTTCTACGCCATCATCGACGCGCAGGAACGCTTCCGCGACATGGCCGATTTCACCGCCGCCGACTTGGTGCGGCTCAGCCCGCTGTTGCGGCGGCGCGTCAACGAGCAGCTCGCGGTCGTGCATCCCGAGGATGCGACCATCCGCGGCGTCAGCCACATCCTGTGGACCGGCGCACCGCGCGATCCGACGGCGACCGCGCGCAACGCGGTGTTCTACGGCGACAAGGCGATCGACCGCAGCCCGTGCGGCACCGGCACCTCGGCGCGCATGGCGCAGCGCTGCGCCCGCGGCCTGATGAAACCGGGCGACCGCTTCGTCCACGAGTCGATCATCGGCTCGCTGTTCGTCGGCGGCGTCGCGCGCGAGACCACGGTCGGCAACTACCGCGCCGTCGTGCCGACGGTCGAGGGCTGGGCGCGCATCACCGGGCTCAACACCATCTTCATCGACGACCGCGATCCCTACGCCAAGGGCTTCGTCGTCGCGTGAATAATCCCTCCCCCGCGCGCAGGGTTTGGGGGAGGGCAGGGTGGGGGCTGCTACGGTTCCAACGGATCTCTCAGCAGTGTCCTTGGCACGCTCCCGGCCCCCTCCCTACCCTCCCCGACGCTGCGCGCGGGGGAGGGGTTATGATGCTCCCCCACGCTGCGCGCGGGGGAGGGGTTATGATGTCCATGTTGCACGGGTCGGTTGCTTGATCGCAGTATCAACGCCGCGCCACCAAACGGGGAGAAGCATGATGCGCCGCCGTCGCTTCCTGGAGCTCGCTGGAGCCTCCGCCGCCACCGCCGCAATCGGCGTCAACCCTCGCCCGGCGGTGGCAAAACCCGAGTCGGTCGCGATCATGACCTGGGGCGGCCTGTGGGGCGACGCCATGCGCGACAACGTCGACGCCGCGTTCGCCAAGCGCACCGGCGTCAAAGTCGTGCAGGATCGCAGCTCGAGCCCGGTCGAGCGCATCACCAAGCTCAAGGTCAGCCTCAACGACCAGAAGATCGACCTCGTGCAGCTGCACGACGGTCTGGTGCCGTTGGCGGTCAAGCAGGGCGTGATCGAGAAGCTCAACCGCGAGTCGCCGCGCTACGGCAACCTGCGCAACATCATCCCGCAGTTCTGGAACGACTACTGGGTGCCGATGATCTTTTCGCCGGTCGGCGTCACGTACAACACCAAGCTGGTCAAGAACCCGCCGACCTCGTTCGCCGACCTGTGGCGGCCGGAGTTCAAGGGCAAGATCATCCTGCCCGAGATCTCGCATTCGATCGGCACCTACATCATTCCGATCGGCGCGCTGGCGCAGGGCAAGTCGCCCAAGGACGAGGAAGCCGGCTTCGAGATGCTGAAGCGCATGACCGACCTGAAGCCGATCTGGCAGAAGGACACCGACGCGATCATGAACGCGTTCCGCGACGAGGAAGCGGTGATCGGCCTGCTCTACAAGTCGCAGACCTACACGGTGAAGGGCTGGAAGGCGCCGGTCGAGTGGGTCTATCCGAAGGAAGGCGGCATCCCGTACATCTCGGGCACGTCGATTGCGAAAAATACCAAGAATTTGGAGGAGGCCGAGGCGTATCTCGACGTCACCATGGATCCCGAGGTCCAGACCTTCGCGACCAAGCTGTTCAACTATCCGGGCACCAACAAGGACATGCTCGGCAAGCTGACGCCCGACCTGCAGGAGCGCGCGCGCTTCTCCCAGGCCGAGCTCGACCGGCTGGTCACCCTCGAC
>JACQAI010000643.1 GCA_016195115.1 Pseudomonadota bacterium | reverse complement strand
GTCGCGCCGGCGGTCGCCAGGACGCGGAAATAAACGACGTAGCCCAGCGCGGTCGACAAGGTCGCAATGCCGAGCACCGCGCCCCACACCGGCAGCCCCGGCATCGCCAAGGTCCAGGGCTGGTCGACGATCAAGGCGATCGGCAGCAGCATCACGGCCGACGCGGTGACCTGGCCGGCGGCGGTCTGGATCGGCGGCACGCCGAGCGTCCGGAAGCGCCGGCCGAAGACCCCGGCGAAGGCGTAGGACACCGCCGCGCCGAGCACCGCGACCTGCGCCAGCACGTTGGCGCCGAGCCCGGCCAGCGCATCCGGTCCGACCATCACGACGACGCCGGCGAGGCCCGCGAGCACGCCGGCGACGCGCCGGCCGCTCAGCTTCTCGTCGACGGTGAGCAGGTGCGCCACGATCACGGTGGCGAACGGCGTGGTCGCCCCGAGGATCGCGGCGAGACCGGACGCGATGTGGGTCTGGCTCCACACGATCAGGCAGAACGGCACGACGTTGTTGAGCAGCCCCATGCCGAAGAACGCGCGCCACACGACACCCGCGCGCGGCAAAGCGAGGCCGAGCGCGGGCATCACGGCGGCGAGCATCAGGGCCGCCAGCCCGACGCGCAGCACCACGATGGTGAACGGCGGCAGCGCGGCGAGCGCGACGCCGGCGAAAAAGAACGAGCTGCCCCACAGCACTGACATGCCGAGCAGCAGGCCCCACTCGGTTGGGTTCATCGTGCGGTTGATCGGTGCCGCGACGGCGTGCGTCACGGCGGCGGGAGCTCGCTCCATCGCGAGAGGCTTAGCCGCGACGCGCCCGCGCGGCGACCCGGTTCTTGCGGCCGCAGCGACTCAGCGCTTCGGCGACGTGACGCGCTTCTCCAGCACGACCTCGTAGGGCGCAAAACCCCGCTTGCGGTAGGCGGCGAGCGCGGGGTCGTTCTTCGCCAGGGCGCCGATCCTGACCCGGGTTACGCCTTGATCGGCCAAATGCGTCTCGGCTGCGGCCAGCAGGTCGCCCGCAATGCCGCGGCCGCGCCACGCCGGCAGCACGCAAATGTCGGAGACCAGGCCGAAGGTGTTGGAGTCTCGCGTCTCGATGATGTTGGTGTGGCGCACCACCCAGCAGGCGACAAAGCCCTGGAAGACGCCGGCGGCCTCGGCGATGAAGATCGCGCCGCGATACGCCGCGACTTCGCGGTGCAGCCACGCGAGATAGGCGTCGGCGATCGGCTCGCCCGGCAAACGGCCGTCATGCAGCGCGTGCTCGGTCTCCTGCAGCTCGATGAAGGCCGCACGCAGGTCGGCGTAGTCGGCCTCGCGGTATGGCCGGATCGTCGGCTTGGGCATGGCGGCCACTAGTCTATGCGATGACGCCGCCAGGACGCGCCAGGCAACTCAGTCGGGTTGGCGCGCGCCCTTGATCTCGCCGAGGCGGGCGGTGTCCTCGACCTGGAGGAAGCGGCCGCGGTCGAGCAGCTCCGCCATGTATTCCTGATAGGTCAGGCCGACGCGCTCGGCGCGCCCCAGAACGAACATCGTCTGGGCGCGCGAGTGCCGCCGCCACGCCCGGCGATGGGCGCGTTTCCACTCGAAATGCGTGCCGATCCCGTCGCGGCCCCATTCCGGCACGTGATCGTCGAGCGGCGGGCCATTGTTGTGGCCGGCCGCCGGCGGGTCGGTCCGAGTCGTGATCACCATCGCGAGCCCCTACCCTCTCCCCCCGGTGGGGAGAGAGTTTTTGCAGTGCAAATTTCATTCCGAGTGGGGTGAAAGGGCCGGCCTCGGCTTTCATTGCTTCACCGGTTGCTGCCGGCCCAGCCCAGCGACATCGGGAACGCTTCCTCCGGGCTGCGCTTGGCCCAGTCGCGCTCGGGGATGCCGCGCATGTTGCGCGCCTGGCCGGCGGTCAGCTCGGCGAGTTGGGCCTGTAGGTCGATGGTCAGCACCTTGCCGTCGCGCACCACTGGCTTGCCGGCGACGTAGACGTCGGTGATCGGGCGCTCGAGCGCGCTGAACACCAGGCTCTTGAGCGGATCGCGCGCCGGCTGCATCGAGGGGTGCGCGAGGTCGACCAGGGAGAAATCGGCCTTGCAGCCAGCGGCCAGCCGGCCGATGTCGCTGCGCCCGAGCGCCTTGGCGCCGCCGACCGTGGCGGCGGTGAAGACCTCGGCGAGGCTGGTCGAGCCGATGTCGGCGCTGGCGATCTTGGCGACCACGATCGCCCAGCGCATCTCGTCGATGATGTTGTGCGGGAAGGTGTCGGTGCCGAGCCCCATGTTGACGCCGCGCTTCACGTACTTGCCGAAATGCTCGAGCACCATGCCGCCGCGCGCGAACTGGTTGGGGCAGTGCGCGACCGAGGTGCCGGTGTCGGCGATCACATCGAGGTCGCGCGGGTCGGGGCCGCGGATCCACGAATGATGGTCGAGGAACATGGCGTGGCCGATGATGAAGTGCGGCCCGAGCACGCCGAGCTCGTGCAGCCAGCCGATCGAGGTCTTGCCGTGGCGGCGGAACATCTCGCGCATCTCGACCACGCTCTGCGCCGCGTGGGTCTGGCACGGCACGCCGAGATCGCGCGCCAGCGCCGAAGCGTCGCGCATCAGGTCCGCGGTGCAGGTGTCGACCTGGGCCGGCGCCATCATGCCGCTGAGCAGGCCCGACGGATGTTTCTGGGCGCGCATGATCTGGGCGGCCGCGGTGTCGAGGCCGTCGCGGCCGCGTTTTTCGTTCCAGCGATACAAGATCTCGTGGCCGTTGGGCGTGTACCACTCGCCGGAGCGGAACGACGGCGCCACCACGGTGCGGATGCCGGTGCGCGCGACCTCGTCGAGCCAGTTCGGCCGGGTCGCCGAGTAGTCGACGAAGCAGGTCGTGCCGGAGCGCAGCATCTCGGAGATCGCGACCTGGCAGGCCGCACCGTAGGCCGGGAAATCGGCGGTGCCGAACGCCGCCGTATCGGGATCGGCCGACAAGTCGTGCGCCGGCCGGCCGAGCAGGAAGATGTATTCGTAGAGCGAGCTCATGTTGAGCTGGCGGCTCTTGCGCTCCTCCGACAGCCCCTTGAGCAGCGGCTCCGAGTTCGGATGCGAATGAATGTTGACGAAGCCGGGCAACAGCATCTTGCCGCGCCCGTCGATCACCGTGTCGGCGGCGCCTTTGTAGTCCTTGCCGACGAACGCCAGCGTGTCGCCCTCGAACGCGAGATCGCAGTCCTTGAGGAAGGCGTGCCGCCCGCCATACAGATTGGGCCCGCTCTCCGGCGCCGCATTCTCCCACACCACGCCCCAGTCGGCGTTCTTCACCACCACCGTCGCCATCTCATCCCCTCGTCGTCGGCACGTGTCACGATAGCAGAAGGTTTTAACGCAGAGGACGCGGAGGATGCGCAGAGGGCGCAGAGGGACGATCCCTCACGCCGGGCCGCAGGCCCGGCAATCACTCAAGGGAGATCCGGGGATGAGGGGGATAGGGAAATGCGCTTCGCGCGCCACCCCTCCATCTCCCCTCATCCCCCCGATCCCCCTTCCCTTTCCTCCGCGTCCTCTGCGCAGCCTCTGCGTCCTCCGCGTTAAAATCTTCTATTCGGGCCGTTCACGCTTTAGGCTAGCTGCCTGCCCAACCGGGAGGTTCCGCCATGTTCGTTCATCGCCCGTCGATCGCCGGCACGCGCCACATGATCTCGTCGGCGCACTATCTGGCGGCGACCGCCGGATTCCAGATCCTCGAGGCGGGCGGCAACGCGATCGACGCCGGCTGCGCCGCCGGCATCGCGCTGGGCGTCGTCCAGTGCGACATCGTCAATGTCGGCGGCGTGGCGCCGATCATGATCTACTCGGCCAAGACCCGCGAGGTCGTGACCATCGAAGGGCTCGGCTACTGGTCGCGCTCGCTCGACCCCCAGGTCTTCCTGCGCGAGCACGGCGGCGTCATGCCGTCCGGCGTGCGGCGGTGCATCGTGCCGGCGGCGCCCGACGCCTGGAACACGGCGCTGGCGCGCTACGGCACCATGACGTTCGGCGAGGTCGCGGCAGCGGCGACGCGCTTCGCGCGCGAGGGCTTCGTGATGTACCCGTTGCTCGCCGACAACATCAAGAAATGGGCCGACGAGTACCGCCAGTTTCCGAGCAATGAAGCGATCTACCTGCCGGGCGGCCGTCCCCCGGCGGCCGGCGAGCGCTTCGTGCAGAGCGATCTGGCGGGGTCGCTGCAATACATGGCCGACCAGGAGAAGGCCGCGCGCGGCGACCGCCTGGCCGGGCTCGAGGCCGCGCGCGCGGCGTTCTATCGCGGCGACATCGCGCAGAAGATCGTCGCCTTCATGCGCGCCGAGGGCGGCTT
>JACQAI010000642.1 GCA_016195115.1 Pseudomonadota bacterium | reverse complement strand
GTCGGCGGCATCAAGTCAGGGAAATGGGTGACGAAGAGTTTCTCTGGCGCGTTGCGCACGTGCGCCGGGTCGTTGACCACCAGGGTCTTCGGGTGGATGTGCTCGAGCAGGTGCGTCGCCGTGATATAGGCCATGTCGAACGGCGGGTCCTGGCGCATCAGCACGACGTCGAAGCGGCTGAGCTCAGTTGCCTCCGGCGGCCCCAGGGTGAAATGGTTGCCGCGCTCGCGGCGTACCGTGAGGGCACGCGTGTAGGCGAACACCTTGCCGTGACGCAGGCTCATGTCCTGCGGCAGATAGTGGTGGAGCGTGTGACCGCGGCGCTGCGCCTCGAGCGCCAGCACGAAGGTCGAGTCGGCGTCGATGTTCACCGCCTCGATAGGGTCCATCTGGATCGCGACGATCAGGCTCATGACGCGGTTCGCCCGTCAGTTCAGCTTGGCGCGGACGCGCTGCAGCAGCGTCGCCATGGTGTGCCGCGCGGTGTCGTTGTCGGCCAGCGCCAGGAAGTGCTCGATCGCCGCGCCGGCGGCGCCGAGGTTGCCGAGGTGGGCGTGCAGCAGGCCGGCTTCGCGCCACAAATCGGCCTGGTCGGGCGCGAACAGCAGCATGACCTCGACGACCTCGGCCGCCTTGGCGATGCGGTCGGCGCCGATCAGGCGGAGCTTGATGTTGTTCTGCAGGCGCAGCAGCACGGCGCGATCGGGGACAGTCTCGTAGTGCTCCGGCGCCAGCTCGGCCTCGGCGCCGGCGGTCGCGCGCAAGAGCTCGCGCAGCGCGCCGGCGTCCGGCGTCTTGCCGCCGTTGAACGGGTCGATGATGGCGCGGCCGTCGGCGGCTTCGAGGCGTACCAGGAAGTGGCCGGGGAACGACAGCCCGACCATGTCCCAGCCCTGGGCGCGCGCGGCATGGATATAGAGAATGCCCAAGGTCACTGGTAGGCCGCGGCGGCGGTCGATCACGCGCATCAGGTTGGCGTTCTGCAGATCGTCGTAGTTCTCGGCGTCGCCGCGGTAGCCGTGCTTGCCGAGGATCGCCGCGTTGAGCGCGGCGGTGCGCGCGGCGAGCGTGTCGGCCGCCGCGCCGGCGCACGCGCCGACGTCCTCGCCGAGCCGGACCAGGTGATCGCGGTAGCGCTCGATCCCGACTTGGCGGCGCTCCAGCGACGCCAGCGCCAGCGCGGCCTCGCCGAGGTCGAGCCGCTCGGCCGGCGCCGCCGCGATGCCGCGCAGCTTGGCTTCGGCCCAGTCGGTGCCGACGCCGTCCATCACGAGGGCTTGTCGGGGGGTGCCAGCGGCGCGGCGTCGACCGGCGCGCGGCCCGGCAGGCTGCCGACCGGCGCCGTGTCGGGGGCCGGCGCTGGCATCGGGGCCGCGGCGCCGGGCGGCGCCCCGGGCTGGCCGGTCGCCTGGGTCGTCGTGCCGGCCGGCGCCGGGCGATCCTTGATGCGGACGTAGCTGACCACGCGTTTCACATAACGCAGGTTGCGCGCATAGTTGGTCGCCCGATCGAGCTCGGCCTGGCTCTGCGCGACGCCCATCAGGTAGACGACGCCGTCGACCGCGTCGATCGAGTAGTTGACCGACTGGATGGCGCGATCGAACAGCAGGCTCGAGCGCAGCTGGGTCGTGATCCAGACGTCGCGCGCGTAGTCGCCGGCGCCGCTGCCCTCGCCGACCTTGATCTCGTTGATGACCTCGCGCACGCCTTCGACCTGCCAGACCAGCTTGACGGCTTCGACGCGCATCTCCGGGTCCGGCACTGTGCCGGTCAGCAGCACGCGGCCTTCCTGCACCGTGAGCTCGAGCTTTTGCAGCATGTCCATCGAGGCGTTCAGCCACTTCGAATTGATGTCGGTGCGGATGCGCGTGTCGGCGAGCGCGCCACCGAGGCCGCGCTCCTCGGACGCTGCGATGCCGGCGCTCGCCGCGCCGGTCAGCGCCAGCCCGACGCAGCCCGACAGCCCGCCAGCAAGTCCGGCCAGTACCGCCACACCGCCGATTGCTCGGATCATCCGACGCGCACCGTCCCTCGGCATCCCGTTCCCCTATCGACTCGGCACGGGCATAGCACGAATCCGTGCGGGTGCCGAGATCGTCAATGGCTGAGATCGTCGAGCCGGCGCCACGCGTCGATCAGGTGGCGCGGGCGGCGCCACGCCGGTACCACGATCAAGTCGCAGCGGACGTCGAGCCCCGCTAGCCGCGGGTGGCGCGCGACGTACCAGGCGCCGGCGCGGGCGATGCGCTGCTGCTGCGCCGGGCGCAGAGCTTCCAGCGCGGTCGCGCGCGTGACGCGCGCCTTGACCTCGACCAGCGCGACCGTGCGGCTGCGCCGTGCTACCAGGTCGATCTCGCCGAACGGCGTGCGCTGGTTGCGCGCCAGGATGCGGTAGCCCTTGGCGATCAGCCACCAGGCGGCCAGTCGCTCGGCCCAGCGGCCGCGCCGCCGCGCCGCGCGGCGCGCCTCGAGGCTCATGGGTCGTCCGCGGCGCTGCCGCGCGCCAGCGCCAGCGCACGGGCGTAGACCTCGCGGCGCGGCCGACCGCTCGCCTTGGCAACCGCGTCGGCGGCGTCGCGCAGCGACTGGTGCGCCAGCGCGTCGCGCAGCAGCGCGTCGACCGAGACCGGCGCGACGTCGTCGCGCGGCGGCCCGACGACGACCACGACCTCGCCCTTGGGCGGCCCGGCGGCGTGATAGTGCGCCGCCAGGTCGGGCAACGTGCCGCGGCGCATCTCCTCGAAGCGCTTGGTCAGCTCGCGGCCGACCGCGGCGTCGCGCGCGCCCAGCTGGTCGCGCATGTCGGCGAGCGACGTGGCGAGCCGCTGCGCCGATTCGAAGAACACCAGGCTGGCCGGCACGGCCGCCAGCTCGGCGAGCGCGCGCCGGCGCCGCTCGGTACGCGCATCGAGGAAGCCGGCGAACAGGAAACGGTCGGGCGGCAGGCCGGACAGCACTAGCGCGGTCAGCACCGCCGACGGTCCGGGCAGCGCGGTCACGGCGACGTTCGCGGCCACGGCCGCGCGCACCAGCTTGTAGCCGGGATCGGAGATCAGCGGCGTGCCGGCGTCGGATACCAGCGCCACCACCGCGCCGGCGGCGAGCTTGGCCAGGATGCCGGGGCGCACGCGCTCGGCGTTGTGGTCGTGATAGGCGGTCAGCCGGGCGGCGATGCCGTGGCGCGCGAACAGCTTGGCGGTGACGCGCGTATCCTCGGCGGCGACCAAGTCGGCGGCGCGCAGCACGGCCAAGGCGCGCAACGAAATATCGTCGGCGTTGCCGATCGGGGTCGCCACGATATAGAGCCCGGGCGCCGGTTTACTTGACCCGGGGCCGTGGCTACGGTCGGGGGCCGCCGCCGATGGTGCGGCCGGCCGGTCCGGGGGACGCGATGGTTTGCGCAGCGCGGGCGACACGTTCGGTTTCCATGCTGCTCGCCGGCTTGGGCCTGTTGGTGGCGACCGCCTGCGCGCCGAGCAGGGTATCCACGCCGCCGCCGGCGGCGCAAGCCAGGCCGCCGGCGCCGCAGGAGACGGCGCCGCTCGGCACCATCACGCTGCCGCCGCTGCCGCCCGGGGCCCAGCCGAGCGCACCAAGCGTGGCCGGCGCGCCCCCCGGCATCCCCGGCGCGCCGCCGCCGGTGCCCTCCGGGGAGGTCGTGGTCGGCATCCCGCTCGAGCCGCCGACCGTGACCATCCGGGCCGGCACCCATGTCGCCATCCTTTTGCCGCTGTCCGGCCGCGACGCCGCGGTCGGGCGCGCCCTGCTCGACGCCGCCGAGCTCGCGGTGTTCGACTTCGGCGACGACCATTTCGTGCTCGATGCCTACGACACCGAGAGCAAGGGCGCCGGCGCGGCGGCGCAGCAGGCGCTGACCGACGGCGCCCAGCTCATCCTCGGGCCGCTGTTCGCGCGCTCGGTCGGCGAGGTCGCCGGCGCGGCGCGTCCGCGCAACGTCAACGTCGTCAGCTTCTCCAACGACCGCACGGTCGCGGCACCCGGGGTCTTCGTCATGGGCCTGCCGCCGTCGGACGCGGTCGCGCGCGCGGTGGCGTATGCGCGCTCCAAGGGCGTGATGCGCTTCGGCGCGCTGCTGCCGTCCGACACCCTGGGCAACCGCATCGCCGGGACGCTGGAGGCGGCGGCCGCCAAGCTCGACGCCGAGGTCGTGCGCGTCGAGTACTACGATCCCGGCGCCACCGACCTGAGCGGGCCGATCAAGCGCGTCGCCGAGTTCGAGCGTCGGCGTGCGGCCTTCGTGGCGCAATCCCCGGCGGCGGCCCAGAAACGCACGGGGCGCGGCCAAACCACCGGCGAAACCGGCTTCGAGGCGCTGGTGCTCGGCGAGGGCGGCCAGCGCCTGCGCACGATCGCGCCGCTGCTGCCGTTCTACGACATCGATCCGGCGCAGGTGCACTTGATCGGCACGCCGGCGTGGGAGGACCAGAGCCTGGCGACCGAGCCGGCCCTGGTCGGATCATGGTTCGCCGCGCCCGATCCCGCCGGCCGCGCCGAGTTCGACCGCAAGTACCGCGAGGCCTACGGTCGCTCGGCGCCGCGCATCGCCACGCTTGCCTACGACGCGACCGGCCTCGCCGCCGTGCTGGCACGGCACGGCGGCACGCCGGATTTCTCGGCCACGACCTTGAGCTCGCCGTCCGGCTTCGCCGGCATCGACGGCATCTTCCGCTTCGCGCCCGACGGCGTCGTCGAGCGCGGCTTGGCGGTGCTCCAGCTCGATCGCCGGACCATCCAGGTGATCAGCCCGGCGCCCACCACCTTCGAGGCGGCGGTGCAGTAGCGCCGCGGCTCAAAGATTCTTGCGATAGACGATGAAGCCCGAGTCGGCGGCGACCGCGTCGTAAAGCCGGCGCGCGGTCGCGTTGGTCGCTTGGGTGTGCCAATAGACGCGCGGCGAGCCGGCCGCCCGGGCGCGCTGGTAGACCGCCTCGATCAGCGCCCGGCCGACGCCTTGCCCGCGCACCGCCGCGTCCGTGAACAGGTCCTGCAGATAGCAGACCGGCTCTACCATGATGGTGTTGCGGTGGAACAGGTAGTGCACGAGGCCGAGCAGCGTGCCGTCGCGCTCGGCCACCAGCGCGTGCACCGGCTCGCCAGCGTCGAAGAAGCGCTCCCAGGTGGTCGGCGTCACGTCAAACGGCAGCGCGCTCGGTCCGGTGCGCCCGTAGAAGGCGTTGTAGCCGTCCCATAGCGGCAGCCACTGGTCGAAGTCGGCGCGTGCGACGTCGCGGATCGTCACGGGGCGCTGGGCGGGCGGTGGTGTCATGGCTCTCGTCGCGCGTCGTTCGCGGTCGCCGAGACTGCGCCAGGTTGGCGCACGCGTCGAGCCATGTGGTGATCGGGGGCAGCTTGGGGCTGGCGGGCACGCCGACCAGCCCCGAGCGTCCACGCGACGCTCGCTCAGGCGAACGCCGGGGCGATCTTCTCGAGCTTCGTGCGGCTGTCGGGATCGAGCGCGCCGACCGTCGCCAGGTAGTTCGGGTGGCTCATGCCCGAGCCGATGAAGGTCCAGCGCTGGGCCTGGAGTTGCTGGGCGGTGAGCTCCGTGCGCTCGGCCTCGGTCAGCATGCGCCCGGTCGCGCGCGTGAAGGCGTCGAGATCGAATGCGACCTGCTGCTGCAGGCCGCCGTCGATCATGCCGCCGATCTCGAGATAGCCGTCGACCGCCATGGCGATCTCGGCGTTCGAGCACGACGCGGCGATCTCCTCGACCATCAGGGTGTCGAGCTTGGCGTGCTGCGCCTCCTCCATCCAATGATGCCGGAGCAGGCTGGCGAACTGCGGATCGAGCGCGGCGTCGTCCTTGACGCTGTCGAGATAGTGGCGCTGGGTCATCCATTCGATGTGGAGAATCAAGAGGGCGACCGCCAGCGGCTGATGCGCCAGCACCGCCTTGGCGACCGCTTCGGGCGGGCCGATGACGTCGCAGCGCGTGCCGAAGCCGGCCTCGAACTCGACGCGGAAGCGCTTGAACAGGTCGATGTGCTTGGCCTCCTCGCCGGCGAACTGCAGGTAGGCGCGGGTGCGCATGTCGTCGCCGGCGAGCCGCGGCCGGGTGTGGTCGAGCACGAACGGCAGGATGAATTCCTCGACCAGGCCGAAGATGTAGAGATAGCCGTTGGCGCGGATCTGGTTGAGCACCAGGCGCTCGGCGTCGTCGAGGCAGCCGAGCGGCGCGGTGCGCGCCAGCGCCTCGGGCAGGAACGGCCGGCCGAAGTCGAGGCGCTTCTCGGCACCGATGATGTCTTCGATGCGCCAGTTGATGCGTTGGGAAGTGGCCAGGGTCGTCGCGAAGCTGTAGCCGTGCTGCATGTCGAGCCTCCTGTCGTGGTGCCGCTGCGATTGCTGCCGGGCGGTCGATCGGAGGCTAGGCGGCCCGCGCCCGAGCCGCTTGCGGGCTTCCTGAATAACCCGTGGAGAGCCTGTGGATTTTTCTGGGCGGAATGGAGTTTTCCGCGAAATTGTGCGAGATTACCCGCCTTCCTCATTCGAATGCGGGGGTTCGTGCCGGGCACATCCCACCTGCGTTTCGGCGATTGCGAGCTCGACCTCGCGGCCTTCGAGCTGCGCCGCGGCGGCCAGCCGCAGGCGGTCGAGCCGCAGGTCTTCGAGCTGCTCGCCTATCTGGCGGGCCATCCCGGCCGCCTGATCACCAAGGACGAGATCATCGCCGAGGTGTGGGGCGGCCGCATCGTCTCGGACGCCGCGCTATCCAGCCGCATCAAGGCGGCGCGCCGCGCCATCGGCGACGACGGCGAGCAGCAGCGCTTCGTGCGCACCGTGCACGGCCGCGGCTTTCGCTTCGCTGCCGAGGCGCTATTCGCCGAGCCCGTCGCTGCCTCAGCCGATCCTGTCGAAGGCGCCGGCAAAATCGAGCAGCAGATCCGCTTCTGCCGCGCTGCCGACGGCGTCCAGCTCGCCTTTTCGCGGATCGGGCAGGGCCCGCCCTTGATCAAGACGGGCAACTGGCTGACTCATCTGGAGTTCGACTTGGAGAGCCCGATCTGGCGGCATCTCTATCGCGAGCTGGCCAAGGATCACAGCCTGATCCGCTACGACGCCCGCGGCAACGGGCTATCGGATTGGCAGGTCGACGAGATCTCGTTCGAAGCTGCCGTGCGCGACCTCGAGGCGGTCGCTGACGCCGCCTGTGCCGAGCGTTTCGCGTTGCTCGGGATATCGCAGGGCTGCGCGGCCTCGATCGCCTATGCGGTCCGGCACCCCGAGCGCGTCAGTCATCTGATTCTCTATGGAGGCTTCGCGCTCGGCTGGCGCAAGCGCGGCACCGCGGCGGAGCGCGAGCAAGGGGAGGCCATGGTGACGCTGATGCAGCACGGCTGGGGTCGGGAGAACCCGGCTTTTCGTCAGCTCTTCACGTCGCAATTTGTCCCCGGCGGGACCAAGGAACAGGCCGACTGGTTCAACGAGTTGCAGCGGATCTCCGCTTCGCCCGAGAACGCCGCGCGCTTCCGGCGGGCGACCGGCGACGTCGACGTCACCCCTCTGTTGACGCAAGTCAATGTTCCGACCCTGGTCATGCACGCCCATGGTGACGCCAACGTCCCCTTCGACGCTGGCCGACAAATGGCGGCCGGGATTCCCGGCGCGCGCTTCGTGCCGCTGCAAGGCCGCAATCACCTGTTCCTGGAGGACGAGCCGGCGTTCGCGCGCTTCCTCGACGAGACGCGGAATTTCCTGTGCAGCTGAGTGCGCGGTCAGCGGCCCGGTAGCGGCGCGGCGCGGCGTTCGGCCGCCAGATCGCGCAGCTCCTGGACCGCGACCGCGAGCTGATGGTCGCGCGGCGTGCCGATCAGCACGGGATCGATCAGGCGCTCCGGCGCCTCGCTCGTGCCGCCGCGCAGCTCGGCTTCGCGCTTGAGCGGCACCTCGGTGCCGTCCTCGGGTCCGGGCAGCACGACCCGATCGGGGGTCACGCCGAGCGCCTGGATCGAGCGGCGCGACGGCAGCTGGTACTCGGCGGTGCTGAGCTTGAGCGCGCCGCGGCCGTCGAGCGGCATGATGGTCTGCACGGTGCCCTTGCCGAAGCTGCGGCTGCCCATGATGCGCGCGCGCCGGCGATCCTGCAGCGCGCCCGAAACGATCTCGGACGCCGATGCCGAGGCACCGTTGATCAGCACGATCACGGGCACGCCGACCAGCCGGTCGCCGTTGGTTGGTGCCGCGTAGGTCGGGGGCCGGGAGATCACGCGACCGTTGTAGCCAACCAGCCGAACGACCGGCCCGCCGTCGAGGAAATCGCCCGCGACCGCCACGGCCTGGTCGAGCAGCCCGCCAGGGTTGTTGCGCAGATCGAGCACCAAGCCGTCGAGCTTGCCGCCGGCCTGGCGCGTCAAGCCGTCGATTGCGGCCACGGTTTGCGGCTGGGTCTGCTCGTTGAACTGGCGGATACGCAGATAACCGATCGTGCCCGCCTCGAGGTGCGACTTTACGGCGGCGACGCGGATCACCGCGCGCGTCAGAGTGACGTCGAATGGCGCCTGGTCGGCGCGCGCGATGGTCACGCGCACCGCGCTGCCCGGCTTGCCGCGCAGCCGGGTGACCACGTCCTGCAGGCTCATGCCGTCGGTCGGCGCGTCGTCGATGCGCGTGAAGATGTCGCCCGGCTTGACCCCGGCGCGCGCGGCCGGCGTGTCGTCGATCGGCGAGATCACTTTCGGCCGTCCGTCGTCCAAGGTGATCTCGATGCCGAGGCCGCCGAACTCGCCGCGCGTCTGGGTCAACAGCTCGCGATAGTCGCGCTCGGTCAGATAGCTGCTGTGCGGATCGATCACGGCGAACATCTTGTCGATGTCTGGCGCCCACGCGGTGTCGGTCTCGGCGGCGCGCTTGAACCAGCGCGTCGCCTCGTTGTCGTTGGCCGGCACGCCCAGGCCGAGGCCATAGAGCACGCCCAGGCCCGCCATGCCGTCGCCCTTGCCGGCGTCGGCCGCGGCGCGGAACCAGCGCAACGCGGTCGGGTAGTCTTTTTGCTCGTAGGCCGCCTTGCCGCTCGCGAAGCCGTCGCTGACGACGGCCGGCGCCGCAGCCGCGGGCGCGGCGCTCGGGGCCTGGGCGAGCGCACCGCCCACGGTCGCGAGCAATACGACGAGGATCGCCAGCGCTCGCCGCATCAGGACGGTCGGTCGCGGTTTTGGCTCAGCTAGCACGGCACGACCTCGCGCAGGCCCAGGCGGACGAGTCGGGGCAGGACCTCGTCACAGAAATACGGCAGTTCTGCGGCATAGTTGACCAGCGACAGCGCGATGCCGGTAAACCCGGCCTGGCTCAGCTTGGCGAGGTC
>JACQAI010000641.1 GCA_016195115.1 Pseudomonadota bacterium | reverse complement strand
TCGGCGCCGAGCTGATGGACGACCCGGAGCTCGGCCCGTGCATCATCGAGCCGGTGAAGTCGCGCGGCGTGGTGCGGCTCGAGGAATTCTGCATGGTGATCGGCGTCAAGTTCATGGCTCGGCCGGGCGACGGCCAATTCCTGGTGCGCCGCGAGGCCTACCACCGGATCCGCGACGCGTTCGCCGCCAACGGCATCCGGTTCCACGACCGCAACGTGAAGGTGGAGGTCATCGGCCCGCCGCAGGACGATGCCCAGCCGCGCGAGGCGGCACCATCGTCGGCCGCGGCGATCGGCGGCGGTGCCAGCGATGCGATTGGCGCACTGGCAGCGGCGGCGAAGCGAACCGAGCGCTGAATCGCGGTTGATGCGTCGCGCATCACGCCGCGACGCGGCGCGTCAGCGCTTCGTAGATCGCCAACGCCAGCCGCCCGGCTTCGGCGCTGGTGCGGATCTCGACGGTGCGCGGGCGCGGCAGCGCGACCGGCGCGACCATGGCGATGCGGCCCGGGCGCGCCGACATCACGATGATGCGGTCGGCGAGGAACACCGCCTCGGGGATCGAGTGGGTGACGAACAGGATGGTCTTGCGCACCCCGCCCTGCCCGCTCCCGCCCGCCTCGCCCCACACCCGCAGCAGCTCGAGGTTCATCTCGTCGCGCGTCATCGCGTCGAGCGCGCCGAACGGCTCGTCCATCAAGAGCAACGGCGGATCGAGCAGCAGGGCGCGGCACAGCGAGGCGCGCTGCTGCATGCCGCCCGACAGCTCGGCCGGACGCTTGGCGGCGAAGTCGGCCAGGCCGACCAGCTCCAACAGCGCCAGGGCGCGGTCGCGATGGGCCTTGGGATCGAGCCCGGCGAGCTCGGCGGGCAGCAGCACGTTGTCGAGGATGCTGCGCCAGCGCAGCAGCACCGGCGCCTGGAACACCATGCCGACGGCGCGGATCGGGCCGCGCACCGCGGCGCCGTTGACCGCGATCGTGCCGGTGGTCGCGGCGCGCAGGCCGGCGACCAGGCGCAGCAGGGTCGACTTGCCGCAGCCGCTCGGGCCGACCAGCGCGACGAACTCGCCCTGCTCGACGGTCAGCGAGACGTCGCGCAGCGCCTCGACCAGGCCGCTGTCGGCGGCGTACGTCATGCCGACCCGGTCGAGCGCGATCACCGGCGCCATCGCTCGCGCAGGGGCGGCGCGGCCGCGCTCAGCGCATGGTCGCCGGCAGCTCGACCTTGGTCAGGAAGGCGTTGGTGAACACCGCCGCGCACTCGACCTTCTTGGGTAGGCCCATGTAGGCGTTCACCAGCTCGACCGAGTCGCACATCTTCTTCTCCTCCATCCAGCCGATGCCGTGCTCGGCGTAGCGCGGCGTCTTCATCAGCTGCAGGCCCATCATCATGTTGGGCTCGAGCGCCGAGACGTCGATCTCGGGCACCTGCTTCTTGAAGATCGCCATCGCCGCCTTGGGGTCCAGCATGACGTCGCGCCACCCAATGTACGCCGCTTCGAGGAAGCCGCGCAGCGCCGGCGCGCGCTCCTTCATGGTCTTGTCGCTGGCCACGATCGACAGCGAGTACATGTCGAAGCCGAACTCGACCCACGGCATCATCACGATGCCGCCCTGGCCCGTGGCCTTCTCGTGGAGCGGCAGGCCGGTGGTGTAGTCGCCGATCGCATCGACGCGCTTCTCGGCCAGCGCCGCCGTCTTGGCCGACGGCTCGATGTTGACCCAGGTGACCTTGCTGGGATCGACGCCCGTGAGCTTGGCGAAGGCTGGCCACAGCTGGCGCTGGCCATCGCCTGGCGGCGCCCCGAGCGAGCGGCCTTCGAGGTCCTTCGGCTTGAGGGCCGGGTTGCTCTTGAGGCTGAAGAAGTTGAGCGGGGTCTTGTCGAACACCATGCCGACGGCCTTGACCTGCGCGCCGCGGGCGAGCGAGGCGATCACCACGGCGGCGTCGGCGACGCCCGCATCGGCGCGGCCGGTGTCGACCTTGGCGATGACGTCGCCCGAGCCCTTGGAGTTCTCCAGGCTGACGTCGAGGCCCTTCTGCTTGAAGTAGCCGCGCTCGAGCGCGACCCAGTAGGCGGCGTGGTCGCCGACCGGAAACCAGTTGAGCGCGAAGGTGAATTTTTCCTCCGCGCGGGCCGTGCCCGCGGCTACGAGCACGGCGAGCGCCACGGGCAGCAGCAGCTTGGACGGACGGATCATGGCAACCTCCGGATGGTTCAGCCTTATTGTTCGGAGCCTTCGGCCCAGGGCGCAAGATAGCGCGCCAGCGCGGCGACGGCGCCGAACAGCAGCAGGCCGAGGATCGAGATCCACACCAGCGCCGCGAAGGCGACCGGCGTGTTCATGCTGCTCTGGGTCGTGATGATGACGTAGCCGAGCCCGCGCTGCGAGGCGATGAACTCGCCGACGATGACACCGACCACCGCCGCGGTCGCCGTCACCTTGAGGGCGCTCAGGATGTAGGGGAAGGCGTTGGGGATTCGGATCTTGGCAAACACCCGCCACTTCGGCGCATTGAACACGCGGCCGAGGTCGAGCATGTCCTGGTCGATCTGGTTCAGGCCGACCGCGGTGTTGATGACCACGGGAAAAAATCCGATCAGCGCGCCAATCAGCACGTTGGGCACGATGCCGTAGCCGAGCCAGATCAGGAACAGGGGCGCGACCGCGACCTTGGGCAAGGTGTTGACGAACACGAGGAACGGCATCAGGGCGCGCGACATGATGTCGGACCAGGCGATCGCGGTGCCGAGCAGCACGCCGACCACCGTCGCCAGCACGAACGCGCCGAAGATCTCCACCGAGGTGATCCAGATGTGTCGCGTCCAGGCGATGTCGCCGCCGGTCAGCGCCTCGACCACCGACCACGGACTGGGCAGCAGATATTCGCGGATGCCGAGCACGCTGACCGCGAGCTGCCACGCCACCAGCAGCAGGCCGAACAGCACCAGCGACGGCCCGTACCGCCCGAACGCGCGGGTGAGTCTAGTCAAGCGACACCGCAACGGCGTGACGGCGCACGTGGGCCTCGTCGACCTCGACGCCGAGGCCGGGCCTCTCGGGCAAGTCGACCGTGCCGCCGCCGCGCCACACCCGCTGCGCCAGAAAATCGGTCTCGATGTATTGCGGGCCGTTGAGCTGCAGCGGGCTGATGTCGAACGCCGCCGCCAGGTGCAGCCCGGCGGCCAACCCGAGATCGGTCTCGGTCAGGCCGGACATCGACAACGGGATGCCGGCGGCCTCGCAGAGCTCGCAGAGCTGGCGCGACCACCACAGGCCGCCGTTGCGCTGGACCTTGGCGACCGCGACGCCGATCGCGTCGTTGCGGATGTACTCCAGCAGATCGAGCAACGACCGCAGCGACTCGTCGATGCCGATCGGCGTGCGCGATGTCGCGACCAAGCGGCGGTAGCCCGACAGGTTGATGCCGTTGAGCGGTTGCTCGAACAGGCTGACGCCGAGATCGACCAAGCGCTCGGCCTGGCGCAGCGCCTGGTCGAGCCGATAGCCGCGATTGGCGTCGACCTGCAGCACGCGATCGCCGATCGCGCGGCGCGTGCGCGTCACCAGGTCGAGGTCGCCGGCCTCGCCGTGGATGCCGATCTTGGCGTCGAACACCGTGTAGCCGGCCTCGAGGCCCTCGCGCGCCTGCGCCTCGGCATCGTTGGGGTGGGCCGTCGAGATCATCCACGACAGATCGAACGTGGTGCGCCGCTTGCGCCCGAGCAGCTGGTAGACTGGGATGTTGTGGACGCGCGCCAGCGCGTCGTGCGCCGCGACGTCGATCGCCGACTTGGCGAGCGGCGAGCCCATGGTGACGCCGGGGCTGATCGCGCGCTCCATGGCGTGGTGCAGCGCGTGCAGGTCCCACAGCTCGAGCCCAATC
>JACQAI010000640.1 GCA_016195115.1 Pseudomonadota bacterium | reverse complement strand
TAGACGGGCACCTGCTTGATGGGCATGCCGCGCCAGCTGTCGGGCGTCCATTTGCCGGGCATAATCGCGATCCTAATGTTCTCTTCGTCGCAGGCCGGAACTATATAGGAACTGCCAACCGCCGGCAAAACCGGATCGGTCGGGCCCGACCGAATGGGCCGGAAATGGCCGGGTGAGCGTCAGCGAACGCGGCGCAGCCAGGCACCGGGCCAGTAGGTCGGAGACCGACGGACCCGGCTCTCATCGAACGGCCGGGGCGGCTCGACCAGCGCGAAGTCCGGATTGGCCGCGGCGAAGTCGGCGGCGGCGCGCGTCGCGTTGTCGGTCTGCCACCCCGACTTACCCCCCGGCAGGTCGTGGAACGCAGCGATGATCCCGTCGGTGGCGACCACGTACGACCCGGGCGTGACGAAGCCGGCGTAGGCCGCCAGCTCGCCGCTCACGTGCCGGTAGGAATGATCAGAGTCCAAGATGACCAGCACGGTGTCGCGCGGCGTCAGGTATGCGCCGACCCGCGCCACCACCTCGGGATCGATCGAGCTGCCGTCGATCAGGGTGACGGCGCCCCCCAGCGGATGATCCTCGACGGCTCGGCGGTTCTCCGGCCGCAGCGCGATGTCGATGCCGATCACCCTGCCGCTGCCCAGGAGCCTCAGCAGGCTGGCATAGAAGATCAGCGACCCACCGTGCGCCACGCCGGTTTCGATGATCACCGTGGGTCGCACCGACCAGACGACCTCCTGGACGCGAATCAAGTCTTCGGGCAGCTGGATGATCGGCCGGCCCAGCCACGAGAAGCCGTAGGAGTACTTCTCGTGCCAGCCGACCTTGACCCAGAGCTCGCTCAGGATCTCGAAAGCTCGCGCCGAATAGAGCGGGCTGCGCTGCTCGGTGGCGCCGTCGAACAGGATGAGCTCGTTGCGTTCGGTGTCGATCTGAAGCCGCACGGATTTCGGATCCCCTGCCCGAGCCGTTGGGCCTGCGCCAAGGCCTCGCGATCGAGTCCAACGATGGCTGAGTATAGCGAAATCGCCGACTGCGACCGACTATTTTGCCCCGAATGAAGACCTGGCGGGGTTCGACTTCGCGGCCCGGGCCGAGCCGCGGAGCCGTCGAGCCGGACCCTTTCGTGCTGTCACCGCCGCCCCGCTAGACGGTTGCGCACGACGCCGGCCATGTAGGCGGTCATCAGGCGCCGGCCCGTGTCGTTGAAATGGATCCAATCCTTGAACACGGCGCCGGGCTCGTCGACGAAGGCGTCGTCGGCATCGTGAACGGTGAGCCGCATCGGGCGCGGTCGCTCGGTCGAGAACAAAGCGGTGCGCGCGCGCTGATACTGCCGGCGATAGTAGTCGAGCGTCTCCGGCCGGAGATAGCCGATCTCCTCGCCGCTCGGTTGGCGGCGCGCCGCCGCCATCGGCTCGAGCAGCAACGCGATGTCAAGCTCGAAGCCGGCGGCGAGCGTGCCGAGCTTATCGACGCTCTCGAGGTAGGCGGCAACCACGCTGTGCTCCCAAGCCGGGCTATCCCACCCGGTCTGATGCCGGAGCTTCAGCTGGTAGGCAGCCGCGCGTCGGATGAACTCTTCGCGCGTGCCGGTCAAGCTGCCGCGCAGCGAATCGAAGGCGTTGGCGTAAAGCTCCTCGATCATGAAGAAGTTGAACGGGTAACCGGGGCGCGGGTCGTATTCGCGGGGATTCATGAAGTCGATGCCGCCGTTGACGACGACCACCAAATCGGGGCGGTAGTCGGCCAGCCGGTGGAACAGCAGCGCAACCATCTGCATCGCTGACGCCGACACGACGGCGAAATTGTAGACCCGCGCGGTCGCCATCCCGGCGCCCTTGAGCGCGCCCTCGACCAAGCCCGGCACCGTGCTGTCCAGCGTCACGCCGTTGAACATCGTGCTGTCGCCGAGGACGAAGATTCGGATCTCATCGACCGGCTTGGGCTGGCTCGGCAGTGCCGCGTTCGGGAAGCCCCCGTCATCAAGCCGCGCGCCGTTAAGCGCATTGCCGTCGGCGTGATAGCCGCGCGGCCGACCGGTGAATTGGACGAACGGCGCTGGATACCGATGCTCGACCGTGAGCGGCCCGAGGAAGTGGTCGAGCCGGCTCGCCGCGTCCCCGATCGCATCTTCGAGCGTGCCGATCAGCGTCGCGGCCTCGACCTGTCCCGGCGCTTCGGCGAGCACCGCCCGGCCCTGCTCGATCGCGCGCGTAAACTCGCCCTCGTCGCGCAACATGCGGGCGAGCTCAAGCCGCGTCGCGACCGAGGGTGCGCGCACGAGCAGCCGCTCGAGCACCCCGCACGCCTCGACGCCGCGGCCGGCCTCGCGCAGCCAGGACACCAGCAGCGTGTGGCAATAGTGATCCGGCGGGGCGAGCGCGGCCGCTCGTCCGAGCTGCTCGATCGCCGCACCGAGGCCGAAGCGCTCCCTCGCCTGCAGCGCGGCCAGCATCAGGCCGACGAAACTCTCGCCCGTGGCGTCTACCGCGCTCATGCGGCGATCGGCACGGGACCCGCTTTCTTGCGCACGAGAAAGCGGCCAAGGCAGAGATACTCGAGTCCCGAGCGGGCGAGCGTGTCGAGCGCATCGGCAGGCGAGCCGACGATCGGCTCGCCGTGAAGGTTGAAGCTGGTGTTGAGCACCGCACCAACGCCGGTCCGGGCGCGAAAAGCGTCGACGATCGCGTGGTAGTCCGGATTGACGTGTCGCTTCAGCCGTTGCGGGCGCAAGGTAAAATCCGCGCCATGCAGGGCGGCAATCAGATCGGTCCGAGCGCGCGCGGTCGCGTCGAATGACACCATCATGAAATCGGCGCACGTCCTGCCGCGATCGACCGCGAGGTCGCCGAACCCTTCGTCCAGCACCGTCGGTGCAAACGGCATCCAGAAATCTCGGTTCTTGATCGCCTGGTTGATCGATCGCAGATGGTCGGCGCGCCGAGGATCCGCGAGAATCGAGCGATTTCCCAGCGCACGCGCGCCGAACTCCATGGCGCCGGAGCATCGCGCGACGACCGCCCCGTCCGCCAAGAGCTCGGCGACCGCGTAGTTGATGTCGGCCGGCTCGGATATCGCGAAAGCGTCCGATGCGTGCCGCGCAGCCAGCGCTGCTGCGCCTGCGGCATCGTCGAAGGACCATCCTAGATAAAGATGCTCGAGCGGCTCGATCGGCAAGCCGGGCTGGGTGCGCAGGCTGCCCGCCACGGCGCAGCCGATCGCTGTCGACTCATCGGCGCACGACGGCACGATCACGTAGTGCTCGACCTCGTCGATCTCGGCGATCCTCTGGTTGGCCTTGACGTTCATGAACACGCCGCCGGCGCACCCGATGCGACCGATCCCGGTGCGCTGAACCCAGCAACGGATCCATTTCAGGATCATGTCCTCAGTAAAAGACTGCAGCGCGCCGGCGACAGCGTCGAAGCGCTGGTGCTGACATAGATCGGAAAGCGCGGTCACGAGCTGCGGCAGCGAGGTGAAACTGCTCTGCCAGAGCCCCGCGTCGTCGACCCACATCAGCTTCTCGAAGCGTTCTCGGAGATGTCTGCAGTACTCCGGCTTCGCATAGGGCGCCAAGCCCATGACCTTGTACTCGTGCTCGTTCATGGTAAAGCCGAGCATCCCCGTGACGTACATGTAGATCTTGCCCAGCGAGCACAGATCGGGCGTCAGGGCGAGGGTTTGGAGCGACCCATCCGACCACAGATTGACGGTGGCGCAGATTCCGTCGCCTTCGCCATCGAGCGTGAAAATCAGCACGGGGCCGTCGGCGGGTCGGCCGAGGAAGGGCAAGACCGAATAGACGTGACCCTGGTGGTGATCGAGGAATGCCACCTTTGCGGCCGCGACGCCGGTCTGCGCCGCGACGAAGTCGGTCGCCTCGCGCTGCAGCGGAACGTTCAGCGCCATCGCGGTCTCGAGGATTCGGTTCTTGATATAGAAGCGATCGGCTTCCGCAGGATCGGCACGCCAGCGGTGCACCTCCTCCTGGTTGATCGGCGCGCCGAAGCGGACCGGCCTGAAGTCGTTCACCTTCAGCATCAGATAGCTGCGCGTGTCCTTGGAGAACACGGTGACGCTCTCGATCGCGGCGGGATCGACCAGGTGCTCGTAGGCGTACGCGAGCGTCCGGCTCGGAAAGCACAGCGCATTCTTGATCCGATTGATCCGCTCCTCGCTCTGGCAGAACACGATCGCACCGTCGCGCATCAGGGCCAGCGTCGAGTTGTGCCCGTACGCGATGCCGAGGTGGTACATCGGCTGCCGTCCTAGCCCGGCGCCGCAACGGTCAAGGGCATCGCCGCCGCTGGGCGCGCTACGGCGACGCCGGCGCTGGCACCGAGGGCCGCGGACAATGCCTCGACGTCGAGGTCACCAGCGCGCGGCAGCCAAGGTTGCAGCTCGCCGAAGCACAGTCCGGCGACCCGGAGCAGCGATCCGCCGGGGGCGCCGCCGCGCC
>JACQAI010000700.1 GCA_016195115.1 Pseudomonadota bacterium | reverse complement strand
CGACTCCGAGGGCTACGACCTGATGGGGATTGTCACGGGGTCGGAAGGCCTGCTCGGGCTGATCACCGAGGTCACCGTGCGCATCCTCACCAAGCCGGCGAGCGCGCGGGCGCTGCTGGTCGGCTTCGCGTCGAGCGTCGATGCCGGCAACTGCGTCGCCGCGATCATCTCCGCCGGCATCATCCCGGCCGGCATGGAGATGATGGACAAGCCGGCGATCCACGCCGCCGAGGCGTTCGTGCACGCCGGCTATCCGATGGACGTCGAGGCGCTGCTGATCGTCGAGCTCGACGGCGTACCGGTCGAGGTCGACCACCTGATCGAGCGCGTCACCGCGATCGCCAATCAGTGCCGTGCCATGCTGTGCCGCGCCAGCGTCTCGGAAGCCGAGCGCCAGATCTTTTGGGCCGGGCGCAAGGCGGCGTTCCCGGCGGTCGGCCGCATCGCGCCCGACTATTTTTGCATGGACGGTACGATCCCGCGCCGCCAGCTGGCGCCGGTGCTGGCGCGCATGACCGAGCTGTCGAAGCATCACGGGCTCGGCCTCGCCAACGTCTTCCATGCCGGCGACGGCAACCTCCACCCCCTGATCCTGTTCGACGCCAACGATGCCGATCAACTTCGGCGCGCCGAGGCGTTCGGCGCCGATATTCTCCGGCTATGCGTCGAGGTCGGCGGCGTGCTGACCGGCGAGCACGGCGTCGGGGTCGAGAAACGCGACCTCATGCCGGTGATGTTCGACGAGCTCGACCTGCGCCAGCAGGAACGCATCAAGTGCGCGTTCGACGACCAGTCGCTGCTCAATCCCGGCAAGGTGTTCCCGACGCTGCATCGCTGCGCCGACATGGGCCAGCTGCACGTCAGCGGCGGCAGGATCCCGTTTCCGGACCTGCCGCGATTCTGAACCGGCGCGCATGACCGCGCTCGCGCCGACCACCGCCGCCGAGCTGCGCGACATCGTCGCCGACGCCGTGGCGCGGACGCAGCCGCTCGAGATCGTCGGCCGCGGCACCAAGCGCGGGCTCGGCCGCCCCGTTGTGGATGCGGTCGAAGTGTCGGCCGCGTCGCTAACCGCCGCCACGGTCTACGAGCCCGAGGAGCTGGTGCTGACCGCCTCGCCCGCGCTGCGGCTCGCCGAGCTCGAGGCCATGCTCGCGCAGTCGCGCCAGCAGTTCGCCTTCGAGCCGCCCGATCTCGGGCCGCTGCTCGGCGCCGCCGCCGACGCCGGCACCTTGGGCGGCGCGCTGCTCTGCAACCTGGCGGGGCCGCGGCGGCTCAGCGCCGGCGCCGCGCGCGACCACATCCTCGGTTTCAAGGCGGTCAACGGCCACGGCGACGCTTTCAAGTCGGGCGGGCGCGTGGTCAAGAACGTCACGGGCTACGATCTCAGCAAGCTGATGACCGGATCCTACGGCACGCTCGCGGTGCTGACCGAGGTTTCCGTCAAGGTGCTGCCACAGCCCGAGAAGACCCGCACCGTGCTGGTGCGCGGGCTCGATGATACGAAGGCGATACAGGCCCTGACCGCGGCGCTGCACGGCCTGCACGAACCGACCGCGGCCGCGCATCTGCCCGCGGCGGTCGCGGCACGCTCGTCGGTCGGCTACGTCGCCAAGGCGGGTGGCGCCGTGACGGCAATTCGTCTCGAAGGTTTCGCGCCCTCGGTCGAGGCGCGCTGCGCGGCGCTCAAGGCCGAGCTCGGCGCACTCGGCGAGGTCGAGGAGCTGCACAGCATGAACTCGGTCAGGCTGTGGAAGGCGCTGCGCGACGCCGAGCCGCTGGTCGGTCGGCCCGAGCTCGTGGTGTGGCGAGTGTCGGTGGCGCCGGCCGCCGCGCCGGCCGTGGTCGCGGCAATCGGGCCGATGGCGCTGCACTGGTACGATTGGGGCGGCGGCCTGATCTGGCTCGGCCTGGCACAAGGCGAACCCGATGCCGGCGCCGCGCGGGTCCGTGCGGCGGTCGCGCCGGCCGGCGGTCACGCCACCCTGATCCGTGCCGACGCGGCGCTGCGCCGCGCCGTCGCCGTGTTCGAGCCGCAGGCGCCGGCGCTGGCGGCGCTGACCGCGCGCGTCAAGCACAGCTTCGATCCGCAGCGCATCCTCAACCGCGGACGCATGTACGAGGCGCACTAGCGGATGCAGACCAATTTCACGCTTGCGCAGTTGGCCGATCCGGAGACCGCGGACGCGGAGAAGATCCTGCGCACCTGCGTGCATTGCGGCTTCTGCACCGCGACCTGCCCGACCTATGTGCTGCTCGGCGACGAGCTCGACAGCCCGCGCGGCCGCATCTACCTGATCCAGGACATGCTCGAGCACGGCGACCGCCCGGTCGCCGACGCCCACGTCCGCCACGTCGACCGCTGCCTGTCGTGCCTGTCGTGCATGACGACCTGCCCGTCGGGCGTGCACTACATGCATCTGGTCGACCACGCGCGCGCCTGGATCGAGGACCGTTATACGCGCCCAACGGTCGACCGCCTGCTGCGCCAGCTGCTCGGCTGGCTGCTGCCGCGAACCCTGCCGTTTCGCCTGGCGCTGCTCGCGGCGGTGCCGCTGCGCGGGTTGGCGCGCTGGGTCCCGGGACGCCTCGGCGTCATGCTGGCGCTGGCGCCCCGTACCCTGCCGAGCGCCTCGACAGTCGAGCGCGCCCAGGTGTTCCCTGCGCGCGGCGCACGGCGCGCCCGCGTCGCGCTGCTCGCCGGCTGTGCCCAGCAGGTCCTGGCGCCCGAGATCAACGCCGCAACCATCCGGCTGCTGACCCGTCACGGCGTCGAGGTCGTGATCGCACCGGGCAGCGGCTGCTGCGGCTCGCTCAACCATCATCTCGGTCAGCACGCGGCGGCGCTCACGCTCGCCAAGGCCGACATCGCGGCTTGGACGCGCGAGCTCGACGGCGCCGGGCTCGACGCCATCATCGTCAACGCGTCGGGCTGCGGCACCACGGTCAAGGACTACGGCCACATGCTGCGCGAGGATTCTCAATGGGCCGCCCGCTCGACGCGCGTCGCGGCGCTGGCCAAGGACGTCACGGAATACCTGGCGACGCTCGGGCTGCAGCCGCCGACGACCGCGACCGGCCAGCGCGTCGCCTACCATTCGGCGTGCTCGATGCAGCACGGCCAAGGCGTGCGCCAGCAGCCGAAGGATCTGCTGGCAGCGGCGGGCTTCGCCGTGGT
>JACQAI010000699.1 GCA_016195115.1 Pseudomonadota bacterium | reverse complement strand
GTCAGCGGCCGCTGGAGCTTCGGCAGCGGCTGCATGGAAAGCAGCTGGATGCTCGGCAGCTTCCAGATCCTCGACGACGGCGCGCCGCGGACCAGCCCCGAGGGCGCGCCGCACTTCTGGCGCGGCCTGTTCAAGCGCGCCGAGGTCGAGATCGTCCCGGACAGCTGGAACGTCGACGGCATGCGCGGCACCGGCAGCTTCGACTGGACGGTCACCGACGTCTTCCTGCCCGAGCAGCGGGTCATGGACCATCCGCCCGGCCAGCTCGACAACCAGTGGTCGCGCTGGCCCGGCACCTCCTACGCCCTGCCGGTCCAGGCCTGGCTCGGACCGCACCACTGCTCGGTGCTCACCGGCATCGCGCGCGCCGGCATCGACGCGCTGGTCGAGCTCGCCGGCGCCAAGACGCCGCGCGGCCCCGGCCGCGGCAGCCTGGTGCGCGACAACACGCAGGTGCACGAGGCGGTCGGGCGCGCCGACGCGCTGCTGAACGCCGGGCGCACCTATCGCAGCGCGACCATCACCGAGCTGTGGAACACGATCGCGGCGGGCCAACCGACCACGCGCGAGCAGCGGGCGCGCTGCCGTCTGGCCGCGACCCATGCCGCCGACTGCGCGCGCGAGGCCATGGACCTGATGTTCCGCCACGGCGGCAGCACGTCCTATCGCCACGACAGCCGCCTGTCGCAATGCTGGCGCGACGCGCAGGTGGTCGGCCAGGCCGCCACACTGCTGCCCGAGTGGTATCCGCTCGCCGGCCGCATCCTGCTCGGCATGGAGCCCAGCCCGCGGCTGATGTAGCGCAAGAGTCAGACGGCTGGGCGGTTGCAGCCTAGAACACAATGCGTTCGCGTTGACCCGATCCCAATGAAAACCGTCATCCCGGCGAAAGCCGGGACCCAGGGTCACGCACTCCAAAACCCGTCACGCGCTCCTGGATCCCGGCTTTCGCCGGGATGACGGGAAGGGTGGATGATTCAATCTGAGCCAATCGCACCTTAGCGCTTGGCCGCGCGGTCGGCGGATTGGCGCGCGAACGCCGCCTCCCAATCGCGGCCGTCGAACACCCGGCGCGGCTGCATGGTCTGCGGATCGTAGGCGTCGAGGCAGCGGGCGTTGACGCTGTAGTTCTGCGGGTCGGTGCGCGGGTTGTAGAACGGGTGGATGCCGCAGTGCCGGCAGAAGGTGTGCTTGGCCGTGCCGGTGTTGAACGTGTAGGTCGTCAGCGCGTCGGCGCCGCTCAGGATCTCCAGGCGCTCGCGCGGCACCGCCAGGTGCAGGATGCCCTTTTTCGTGCAGATCGAGCACGTACACTCGCCGATTGCGGTCTGCGCCAGGTCGACCTGGACGCGAAAGCGCACGCGGCCGCAATGACAGCCGCCCTCGTAGGTTTCCATCATGGCGCGTCTCCCGATGTCACGTCAGCACTCCGATCCTCGACAAGAACGCGCCGATCACGCCCTGGACCTCGGCGCGGTGGCTGCGGTTGGGGAAGTGCGGGCCGCCCGCCACCACATGGAGCTCGGCGCCGGGAATCGTCTCGGCGACGCGGCGCGACATCGCGACGGTCGGGAAGTGGTCCTCGGAGCCGGCGATGATCAGGACCGGACAGCTTATGCGCGCGCAATCGGCGAGCCAGTCGGTGCGCGAGAAGGTCTCGTCGAGCAACGCCAGGAGCGAGGCCACGGAATGGCGCTGCAGCGGCGTCGTCACGGCGCCATAGCGTTCGGGCCGCGCCTTCAGCCGCGCCAGCGCGGCCTCGCCCATGCGCAGCCGGATCTGCGCGTCGAAGTAGTCGGTGAAGCGCCCGGCGGCGACCAGCGGGCGATGCTGCGCCCACCAGCTCTTGTCGCTGTCGACCGGCTGGTAGGGCGGGCCGCTGATCGAGACGACCGCCCGCACCATCGCCGGCGCGTGGATGGCTGCCCACAACGACAGCGCGCCGCCCATCGACGCGCCGCCCCACACGGCCTGCCGCACCCCAATCGCAGCCAGCCAGAGCAGCAGATCCTCGAGCTTGCGCGGATAGGTGTAATCCTCGACGCGTTCGAAGCGCGTCGACAGACCGTGGCCGCGCGTGTCGGGAAACAACCCACGGACACGGTCCAGGTAGGGCTCGAGATCGGGCACCATCATCGACGAGTCCTCGACCGAGCCGCCATGGATCCAGACGACCGGCGGTCCGGACGGCGGTCCCGCCTCATGCCAGTGGAGCGCAACGCGGTTGGACAGCACGATGTCGGGCATCGCGGCAGCTTAGCAGACGGGCGCGGACGGCCGCGGGACCCTGCAGCCGCCGCCAGTCCGACTGGTCAGGGATCGACTGGTCGCCCGCACCAGCCTTGTGCCGGGTCGCGCGATCCCCTATGTAATTCCTCACAGGGGACGATTTATGCCGACGTCAAGCGAGACCTTGAGCCCGCGCGAGGTTGCTGAGCTGTCCGGCGCGCCCAAGCGCGTTGTCGAGAAAGCGATCGAGGAGCGCGTCCTGACAGCGCGGGTTCGGCCGTCGCGGGGCGCATCCCGCGGCGCGCGGCGGATGCTGCCGACCCATGCGGTCGCCTATGCGGCACTGATCATGAAGCTCGACCTGAAGCTGACCCCGGCGCACAAGAGGCGGCTGATCGACCGGCTACGGCGCCTGAAGCCGTCCGAGGTCCGCACCGCGCGGGTCGAGCTTATGCCCGCCGTGGAGATCGATGTCGGGCGGCTGATCGGCGACGTCATGGATCGCGCGGAGCACTACCGGGCGGCGCGCGATGCGTTCATCGCCGTCGATGAGCGGATCAAGGGCGGGACGGCGGTCATCCGCGGCACGCGCATGACCGTCTACGCGGTGCTGGGGCGGATCGAGCACGGCGAATCGGTCACCGACATTCTGGCCGACAATCCCGATCTCTCGCGCGCAGCGATCGAGACCGCGATCACCTATGCGCGCAGCCATCCGCTCATGGGGCGTCCGGGCGGACGGCCGTGGGCGCATGCGGAGTGAAGCTTTTCATCGACGAGTGCCTTTCGCCTGAGCTCGCGATCCGTCTCAACGCTTCCGGCCAGCACGACGCCGTCCATCCGTTGCATGTCGGCCGTCGCGGCGAGCCGGATCATCGCGTCCTCGCCTGGTGCATCGCCGAGGGCCGCGTCATCGTCACCGAGAACGCGCGAGACTTCCGAAAGCTGATCGGCCGCGTCGAACTTCATCCCGGACTCATCATTCTTCCGGCGGTCGACAAGGAAGCAAGCTGGCGGCTGCTCCAAGCCGCCCTAGCCTTCATCGCCGAGCGCGGCGAGGCATAGGACGTGATGGTCAATCACGTCCTCGAGGTGGCAGCGTCGGATGCGATCAGCGTCGCGCGGCTGCCGCCGGCTTAGGCCCAAGCTCGGTGCTGTACCTGCTTGACGCCACCGGCCCAATCCGCCGGAAGAGCACACGGCAAGACCGTTCCTACACCACGCCCCGGGGCACGATCCTTTTTGATCCCTCGGGCGGCCGCGTTTGGGGTTGGCAAACCCCCGCCAACCCACTATAAACCCGCCATATAAAGATAGCTTTATATCCCTATATGGGGATTTAAGGCCGTTTTCCGCCGTTTTGCCCGACCGACAGGAGCCCGCCCGCCATGGCCACCGCCTTCACCGACTACAAAGTTGCCGACCTCGCGCTGGCCGATTGGGGCCGCAAGGAGATCCGC
>JACQAI010000698.1 GCA_016195115.1 Pseudomonadota bacterium | reverse complement strand
GGCCCGGCCTGACGCCCTCCCGCCAGGAGCCTTGAGGATGCATTTCGAGCCGCGCCTGTGGACATTCACCCGAGGGGTCCGGCTCCGGATCCTGGCCGCGATCGCGATCGGCCTGATCGCGGTCGGCCTCGGCGTCGCGCGCCTGGCGCTGCTCGGCTGGCTGATCGGCGCCGTTTTCGCCGGACACGAGCCCGCGGCGCTGGCGCTGCCCGCCGGCCTGACCGCCGCCGTCATGGTGTTGCGCGGTGTCTTCGAGCACTGGCGCACCATGATCGCCCACGTCACCGCGGCGCGCGTCCAGACCCGGCTGCGCCGCACCGTCTACGACCGCATCGCCGCGCTCGGCCCGGGCAGCGTGTCGCGTCAGCGCTCGGGCGCGCTGGCGTTGTCGCTGATCGACGGCGTCGAGCAGCTCGAGACCTATTTCGGCCGCTTCCTGCCCCAAGCCATCGTCGCGCTGCTGACCCCGCTGCTGATTTTCGCGGTGGTCGCGCTGATCGACCTGCCGGTCGCCGCCGTGATGCTCGGCTTCGCGCTGCTGGCGTTGTTCGCGCCGGCGCTGTGGCACGGGCTCGACGTCGCCAACTCGCGCGGCCGGCAGGAGGCCTATGCCGCGTTCGCCGCCGAGTTCCTCGATTCGATCCAGGGGTTGGCGACGCTCAAGGCGTTCGGCCAGAGCACCGTGCGGGCCGTCAAGCTCGAGGTCGAGGCGCGCGACCTGTTCCGCCGCACCATGTGGGTGCTCGGCGTCAACGTGCTGTCGCGCGGCATCACGGACAGCGCGATCGCATGCGGCGCCGCGGCGGCGCTGGCGCTCGGCGCCTGGCGCGTCGAGACCGGGGCGATGGCGCTGCCGGCGCTGCTCGTCATCCTGATGCTCGGCGTCGAGGTGTTCCGCCCGATGCGCGAGCTGCGCAGCGTACTGCACCAGGGCATGGTCGGCCTGGCCGCGGCACACGGCCTTTATCAGATCCTCGACGACCGCCCGGCGGTCGCCGATACGCCGCCGGCGCCGCTCGACCGGCCGCTCGAGCCGACGCTGGCGTTCGAGGGCGTACGCTTCAGCTATCCGGGCACGCGCCGAACGGTACACGACCGCCTCGATTTTCGCGTCGCGGCCGGCGAGCGCGTCGGCCTGGTTGGCGCGTCCGGTGTCGGCAAGTCCTCGATCGTGCGCCTGCTGCTGCGCTTCTACGATCCGGACGCCGGCGCGGTGCACATCGGCGGCCACGATCTGCGCGCGCTATCGTTCGCGCAGATCCGCGGGCTCGTCTCGGTGGTCAACCAGGACACCTTCCTGTTTCACGGCACCGTCGAGGACAACATCCGCATGGGCCGGCCGGACGCCAGTCAGGCCGACGTCGAGGCCGCCGCGCGTGCTGCCAACATCCACGACTTCGTCCTGAGCTTGCCGCATGGCTATCAAACCGTGATCGGCGAGAAGGGCATCAAGCTGTCGGGCGGCCAGCGCCAGCGCGTCGCGATCGCGCGCGCGGTGCTGCGCGACACCCCGATCCTGGTGCTCGACGAGGCGCTGTCCGCGGTCGACGCGGAGAACGAGGCGGTCATCCAGGAGGCGCTCGATCGGCTGATGCGCGGGCGCACGACGTTGATTCTCGCCCACCGGTTGTCGAGCGTCATCGACTGCGACCGCATCCTGGTGCTTGACGGCGGCCGCGTGGCCGAGAGCGGCCGCCACGCCGAGCTGATGGCGAGGAACGGCGCCTACACGCGTCTGATGGCCGAGCAGGCGCGCGAGTCGACGGGGCCCGCCCGGCGCGGCGCGGCGCCGCTTGCCCGCGCCGCCGAGACCATCGCGGACATCCCGGGCGGCGCCATCAAGACGGTCACCGAGGGCATCATCAAGGCCGAGGGCCTGAGCTGGTTCCAGCTCGTGGTCGCGCTGATGGCCGTGATCGTGCCGTGGCGCGGCCGGTTGGCCCTGACGTTCTCGCTCGGCGTGCTGCGCGTGCTCGCCTTCATCGGCGTCGGCGTCGCGAGCGCGTTGGTCGTGCTGGCGCTCGCGCACGGCGAGCCGTACGGCCAGTGGCTGTGGACGCTCGCGGTCCTCGCGCCGCTCTCGGGCGTGCTCCATTGGCTCGAATCCTGGGTCGCCCACGACATGGCGTTCCGCCTGCTCGCCGAGATGCGCATCGACGCCTTCCGCAAACTCGATGCGCTGGCGCCCGCCTACCTGGTACGCCGGCGCACCGGCGACTTGCTGGCGCTCGCCACCAACGACATCGAGCTGGTCGAGTATTTCTTCGCCCACACCGTGGCGCCGGCGTTCGTCGCCGTGCTGGTGCCCGCCGCGGTGCTGGCGGTGCTCGGCTGGGCGAGCCCATGGATCGCGCTGGCGCTCGCGCCGTTCCTGCTCGCGGTCGGCTTGAGCCCGTTCCTGATGCGCGGGCGCGTCGACCGATTGGGCTCGGCGGCACGCGAGGCCGCGGGCGAGCTCAGCGCGTTTGCCGTCGATTGCGTGCAGGGTCTGGCCGAAGTCGTCGCGTTCCAACAGGAGGACGCGCGCGGCGACCGGCTCGACGCGCTGTCCGAGCGCCACGTCCAGCTGCGCCTGCCGTTCTTCCGCGAGCTCACCGTGCAGCAGAGCCTGCTCGAGACCCTGACCGGCCTCGGGGGGCTGGCGGTGGTCGGCGCCGGCGCCGTGCTGGCGGCGCATGGCGCGGTCGACCCCGGCGTGCTGCCGCTCCTGACCCTGCTCGCCATGGCGGCGTTCCTGCCGGTGTCGGAGATCGCCCAGATCGGCCGCCAGCTCGCCGACACCCTGGGCGCGACGCGGCGCGTCTATGCGCTGGCCAACGAGCCCGTGCCGGTGAGCGACGGGCCGGGCGTGGCGCCGCGCGCCGGCGCCGCGACGTTGGCGCTCGAGCACGTCGGTTTCGCCTATCCGGGCCAGGGCCGGCTGGCGCTCGCCGACGTCAGCTTCGAGATCCCGGCCGGCAAGACCGTGGCGCTGGTCGGCACCTCGGGCGCCGGCAAGACCACCACCGCGCAACTCCTGATGCGGTTTTGGGATCCCGACGCCGGCCGCATCACCCTCAACGGCGCCGATCTGCGCGACTACGCGCTCGACGACTTGAGGCGCCAAATCGCGCTGGTCGCGCAAGACACCTATCTATTCAACGACACGCTGCGGAACAACATCTTGATCGCGCGCCCCGACGCCACCGAGGCAGCGCTGCGCGCCGCCATCGGGCACGCTTCGCTCGGCGAGCTGGTCGACGCGCTGCCCGACGGACTCGACTCGCCGGTCGGCGAGCGCGGCACCAGCCTGTCGGGCGGCCAGCGCCAGCGTGTCGCGATCGCGCGCGCCTTCCTCAAGGACGCGCCGGTGCTGATCCTTGACGAGGCGACCTCTCACCTTGATGCCGTGAACGAACAAGCGGTGCGCCGCGCGCTCGATCGACTGCAGGCCGACCGTACCACCATCGTGATCGCCCACCGCCTGTCGACCATCCGCGACGCCGACCGCATCGTCGTGCTCGACGAGGGTCGCATCGCCGAGATCGGCACGCACGATTCGCTGCTCGCGAAGGGCGGGCTCTATGCCCAGCTGGTGTCGCGCCAGCTCGCAGCCGCCTTCGCGCCGGCCGCCCAGTAGTCGGGACGCCGCCGCCTAGCAGCCGCTGTCGGGAAGCGGTATAAGCTTGCCGTCGCGGATGCGCCTGACCGCGTGCGGTTGACAGTGGTGCGATGGATATCGACAACCGCTCTCGATACCTGGACCTGCTCAAGAAATCGCTTCTCGATGAGCTCTATCTCGAGAACGAAGCCCGCATCCTCTATTTCGTGAACTGCGTCCTCGAGCAGCGCCCGCTCGACGTGAAGACCTTCCTCGAGATCAAGCACCATCCGATCTTCAAGTCGGTGTCGGAGGGACGCGCGCAGGGCGCCTGGCACATGTTCCTGACGGCGGCGGCCGACGGCCAGATGGTGCAGCGCCACGACCTGCGCTTCGCCGCGGAGACTGGGCATCTGATGATGGGGCGGCGGCGGCTCGATCACCTGCACGCGTGCCTCGACACGGTGCTGCGGGAAGCGATCGCCGGCGACTTGATCGAGACCGGCGTGTGGCGCGGCGGCGGCACGATCTTCATGCGCGGGTTCCTCGCCGCCCACGACGTGCGCGACCGCACGGTCTGGGTGGCCGACTCGTTCGATGGTATCCCGCCGCCGTCGCTGCCGCAGGATCAGGGCTATGTCATGTCCAAGGAGGTGCAGCCGTTCGCCGCCGTGCCGCTCGAGGACGTGAGCGAGCTGTTCGAGCGCTACGGCCTGCTCGACGGGCAGGTCAAATTCCTCAAGGGTTGGTTTCGCGAGACGCTGCCCGGCGCGCCGATCGAGCGGCTGGCGCTGATGCGGCTGGACGGTGATCTCTACGAGTCGACCATGGACGCCCTGACGGCGCTCTACGACCGGTTATCGCCAGGCGGGTTTGTCATCATCGACGACTACGGCAACATGCCGCCGTGCAAACAGGCCGTGGACGAGTTTCGTCAGCGCCGGGGCATCGATGACGAACTTCAGGCGATCGACGTGGCAGGGGTGTTCTGGCGCAAGCCGCGCCGCGCCGCCTGAGAAACCGTCGCGGTCGATCGAGAGGCATCGTCGCTTGCTCTGAGATCTTGATTAATGGAGCCTTAATCCGGCTGGGGGCCATATCCTGGTTGCTTGGAGGGAAGGCCATGGATCGCCTCGCTCGAAATCCAGAGCCGTCGCCCGGGGCAGACCGCGGCGGTGCCGCGATGCGGCGGC
>JACQAI010000625.1 GCA_016195115.1 Pseudomonadota bacterium | reverse complement strand
TGCCGACCATCCAGCGCTATCTCAACTTCTGGTGCTCGTCATCGGTCGACTTGTTCGGCTCCGAGGTCTCGACCAACGCCGCCAGCAACTTCGCCAACTCGCTGAAGGGCCGGCCCGACGAGGCCAAGTACGAGGACCACATCTGTCGCGACTCGATGCTCACGCTCGAGCGCCCGCACGACGACGGCGTCGTGACCGAGGAGGTGCCGACGCGCAACGCCATGAACGAGATCATGCGGCGCGCCTACCTGACCGAGTGCGGCAGCGGCGTGAGTGTCTGGAACCGCATCATAAAACGCGGCGGCGTCGCCTTCGAGCTGGCGCTGCCGAGCCCGCGCTTCAACCGCAAGATCGGCCTGTGGGAGAACCAGCCCTACGATCCCGCGGGCCGGCGCGTTGCGCCGGCGGAGTGGGCGGCACGCCGCGACGAGTGGCTGCCCAGCGCCGCCGATCGCGCCTTCATCGTGGCGTTGATGAAGCCGGTGACCGAGCCGGGCAAGATGGCGGCCTGGATCGCGCCGCCCGAGCGCGGCGTCAACGGTCTGGCGCCGGACCACGAGTACGTGCGCCTGTGATCTTGCAACCTGACGGTCCGCCGCAAGCGGGATAATGACACGTCAGGGAGATGGAGCAGGGGAGGAGGAGCGATGAATACGGCCCCCAGGGTCGATGTGTCCGCCGAGCTGAATGTCGCTGCGCACTATGTCGACGGTGCGGTCGCCGACGGGCATGGCGCGCGCGTCGCGTACATCCACGAAGACGTGACGGTGACGTTCGCTGACCTTCAGGTGCGGGTCAATCGCGTCGGCAATGCCCTCGCGCGCCTTGGCATCGAGATCGAGCAGCGGGTCGGCGTGCTGCTGCCGAACGTGCCGGAATTCGTGACGTCGTTCTTCGGCGCGATCAAGCTCGGCGCGGTACCGGCCGCGATGAGTTTCGCGGTGACACCCAACGAGCACGCGTTCCTGCTTTCCGACAGCCGCGCACGGGCACTCATCACGACATCCGCCTTGTGGGAACCGCTGCGCTCGCGCCGGTCCGAATTCCCCTTCCTGCGCCACGTCATCATCGTCGGACCGGGCGCGCAGGACGGCGAGCACGACTTCGCAACGCTGCTCCGTGATGCCGCGACGAGCCTGCAAGCGGCGCCGACTAGCCCCGACGACGCCGCCTTCTGGCTTCACACCTCGGGGAGCACGGGGACGCCGAAGTGGGCCGTCCACCTGCACCGCAATATGCTTTATTCCGAGCGTCTGTACGGCACGCCCTACGTACAGCTTCGCCCCGGCGACGTCATCGTCTGCGGCAGTCCCTGCTTCCACGCATATCCGCTTGCCTTCACGACCTACTTCGCGCTCAAGGCCGGGGCGACGGTCGTGCTCAACTCCGAGCGCAGCACGCCGGCGCGGATGTTTCATCTCATCCGCAAGCACCAGCCGGCCGTTTTCGTCGGCGTGCCGACGCTCTACGCCCAGATGCTCCAGGCGGCACCCCGCGAGGACGCCGACCTTTCCAGCGTCCGCGTATGTTTCGCTGCCGCGGAGCCGCTGCCTGCCGACCTCTTCAACCGGTGGCGCGATCGATTCGGGGTCGAGATCCTCGACGGTATCGGCACGACCGAAGTGCTGCACATTTTCATCACCAATCGTCCCGGAGAGGTTCGACCCGGTAGCTCGGGACGCCCCGTCCCGGGCTATCGCATCCGGCTGGTCGATCACGACGGCGCGGATGTGCCGCAGGGCGAGGTCGGCGACTTGCTCGTGAGCGGCGGCAGCCTGTTCGCGGGCTATTGGCGCCGGCAGGACGTGACAAGACGGGTGTTTCGGGGCGAGTGGTACGTCACGGGAGACAAGTACCGACAGGACGCCGATGGCTACTATTGGTACATGGGCCGCGCCGATGACCTCCTCCGTGTCAGCGGCCACTGGGTGTCTCCCGCCGAGGTCGAAGGCGCCTTGATTAGCCATCCTGCTGTGCTCGAGGCCGCCGTCGTGGGCAAGGAGGACGGCGACAAGCTGATCAAGCCGAAGGCCTTTGTCGTGCTTCGCGATGGCGAGACCCCGACGGAGAGCCTGGCGGATGCCTTGAAGGTGCACGTCAAGGCGACGATCGCGCCCTATCAGTATCCGCGTTGGATCGAGTTCTGCGACAGCCTGCCCAAGACCGCCACCGGCAAGATCCAGCGCTTCAAGCTGCGCGAGCTGGCGGCGCGCAAGTAGTCCGCCTCCGCCGTCATTGCGAGCGAAGCGAAGCAACCCAGAAATCTTGGATCCGCGTCCGTCGCGCGGCCCCTGGATTGCTTCGTCGCTGCGCTCCTCGCAATGACGGTCGCTGGGTCACTGGTTCGACAAAATGATCTGCCGGGTTACCTCAGCGACGCGTCGATCAGTCGGCGAACTGCTTCGGCTCGCCGGGCGGCAGGCCGACCTGAAAGGCGTTGAGCCCCATCGAGACCAGGGTGTAGTAGCCGAGCAGCGCGACCAGCTCGATCAGCAGGGTCTGGCCGAGCGTCGCCAGCGCCTGTTTGTACAGCGCGTCGGGGATCTCGTGGCGCTCGTGCAGGTTGGTCGCGACCTCGAACACGACCGCGTCCTGGCCGTCGAGCGCCGGGCGCTTGCCCTGGTGGATCGCATCGATGACGGCCTGCGGCAGGCCGGCGGCGGCCGCCTGCTTGCAGTGCGAGTACCACTCGTACTCGGATTTCCAGAACCGCGCGGTCACCAGGATGGCGAGCTCGCGCAGGCGATCCGGCAGCTTGGCGCTGCGCAGATAGCCGCCGACCGGGGCGATGAGGCGCGCCATGTCGGGATTGTGAATCCAGACGCCGAGCGGGCCGCTGAGGCCACCGCGCGTGCGCTGGATCTCGTCGGCGACCCGGCGTTGCTCGGGCGACATCTGCTCGGCGGTCGGCGGAAACACGCGCTGCATCGGTCAGGACCTCCCCGTGGCGGCCGGCGGCTATTGATTCGACAGAATGATGTCGCGCGTGCTCGGCATCAGCTCGGCGCCGATCTTGTCGAACGCCGCCAACGGCGGGAACTTGAGGCCGCACTCGCGCATGTAGCCGAGCATCTCGCCGAGATAGCGGTTGACCACCTGCTCGGTGGTGTGGCGCTTGAGGCCGACCGCGACGCAGTAGTCGTTGTCGGCGCCGGTCGGCCGGCCGAACGCGCGCTTGACCGTCACGGGCAGCATGCCGAAATAGACCTGCTGGAACTCGGCGAAGAATGTCTTGTCGCGCGCGAACTCGCGCAGGTTCTCGACGCCGTTGCCGTAGTGGCCTTCCTCGTCGGCGAGCACCGAACCCATGGCGTCTGCCCACGGCTTATAGCTGGAGTCGCGATACTCCATGATCTGGTGGCTGCCGGCGCGATCGACCGTGAAGTTGAACACCGCGATGTGCACCCAATTGTCGAGGTCGAGCGACCAGAATTGCGCGGCCGACGGCCGGGCGGCGAACACCTGCTCGGGATCGACGCCCAAGCCCTCGAACAGCCGGCACAGCCGGCCGCTGTGCTCGGCCTCCTCGCGGGCGAACTCGGCGGCGAGCAGCTTCTCGCGCAGGGTCGGGGCGCAGCCGATCGAGCGGCCGAACACCTCGGCGGTCGCGGTCTCGGCATAGAACTGCCGCGTCATCAGGCGCAGCAGCATGTCGCGGTATTCGCCCGTGGCGTCCGACGGCGTGCGGACGATGGGTGCGGCGGTGGTCGTGGAAGCCATGGGCGCTCAACCCTCCTAGCCAGGACCTCGCGGGCCGACTATAGCTCCATAGTAGAGTGACGAGCATGACTGCGCGAGCGCGTTCCGCCGCTGAAACCCCGCCTGCCATGACCTGGACCGTACCCGAGCCGCAGGCGGTGTTCGACCTGCCGATGGACGACGGCGCGATCATCCGCGTGCGACGACACGGCAAGTCCGACGGCACCCGGATCTATCTCAGCCATGGCAACGGCTTCGCGGCCGACGGCTACCTGCCGTTCTGGAGCCGGCTGACCGACCGCTGCGAGCTGCTGGTGTTCGATTTCCGCGACCACGGTCAAAACGTGCCCGCCGATCCCGCGCATCACACCTACGCGCAGATGACGAGCGACCTCGGGCGCGTCTACCAGACCATGACGGCACGGCTCGGGCCCAAGCCGAGCGTCGGCGTGTTTCACTCGATGTCGGCGCGCACCGCCATGAAGCATGCGATCGAGGTCGGCTGGCGCTGGGATGCGCTGGTGCTCTTCGACCCGCCCAACATGCCGCCGCCCGAGCATCCGCTCTATCCGGTGATGTCGGCGTTCGAGATCAAGCTGGTGGAGTGGGCGCGCGCCCGCCGCGCGCGGTTTGCCGATCCCGGCGAGCTCGCCGCCGACTACGCCGCGCCGCGCGCCAATCGCGGCTGGATAGCCGGCGCGCACGACCTGATGGCGCGCGCGGTGCTGCGTCGCGATGCCGCCCGTGGCGACTGGGCGCTGAGCTGCGCGCCCGCGCTCGAGGCGGCGATCTACCAGGCCGCGCTCGGCCTCGATCTGTGGCCGTCGGCGTCGCGCTTCGGCGGTCCCGTCAAGCTGATCGGCGCCGATCCGGCGCTGACCTACGGGCCGCCGACCGGGCGCGCCAATCAGGCGATCGCCGCCGAGCAGGGCTACGACTACGTCGCCATCCCGGGCACCGGCCACATGCTCCAGATCGAGCAGCCGCAAGCCTGCGTCGACGCGATGCTCGACTTCCTGGCGGCCCACGGTATCCAGCCATGAGCGCGGCTGACGGCGCCGGCGGCTACGTCGGCCGCGCGCTCGAGCGCGTCGAGGACGCCGCCCTGGTCACCGGGCGCGGGCGTTACGGCGACGACCTGCCGGTGTCGCCCCGCACCCTGCACGCCGCGATCCTGCGCTCGCCGCATCCGCATGCCGAGATCGTCGCGATCGACGTCAAGGACGCGCTGGCGCACGGCGCGGTCGCGGTGCTGACCGGCGCGGATATCCGCGAGCTGTCCGATCCGTTCCTGGTCGCGCTCAAGCAGCCGCTCGAGCAGTGGGCGCTGGCGGTCGGCCGCGTGCGCTACGTCGGCGAGCCGGTGGCGCTGGTGCTGGCCGAGGATCGCTACGCCGCCGAGGACGCGCTCGAGCACGTCGCGGTGGACTATCGCGAGCTGCCGGCGGTGGTCGATGCCGCCGCCGCGGCGCAGCCCGACGCGCCGGTGCTGCACCCGGCCGCCGGCACCAACCTGCTGTCGTCGCGCGATTTCCGCTACGGCGATCCCGAGGCGGCATTCGCCGCCGCCGATCGCCGCGTGGCGATCGACGTGCGGTTCCCTGGCCACTCCTACATGCCAATCGAGTGCTTCGTCGTGGTCGCCGAGCACCGGCCCGACGACAACTCGTACGATGTCACGTCGAGTTTTCAGGGGCCGTACAGCATCCACCCCGTGATGGCGCGCGCGCTGCGCGTGCCGAGCTCGCGCCTGCGCCTGCGCACGCCGCGCGACTCGGGCGGCAGCTTCGGCATCAAGCTCGCGGTGTTTCCCTACATCGTCCTGATGGCGCTGGCCGCGCGCGTGGTCGGCCGGCCGGTCAAGTGGGTCGAGGACCGCTACGAGCATCTGCTGTCGGCCAACTCGTGCCCGGTGCGGCTGACCACCCTCGAGGCCGCGGTCAAGAGCGACGGCACGATGACGGCGCTAAAATTCGACCAGCTCGAGGACTACGGCGCCTTCCTGCGCGCGCCGATGCCGGGGCCGCTCTACCGCATGCACGGGGCCATGACGGGCGCCTACTCGATCCGCAACCTGGCGATCACCAACCGCATCGTCGTCACCAACAAGATGCCGGCCGGCCTGGTGCGCGGCTTCGGCGGCCCGCAGCTCTATCTGGCCCTGGAACGACTCGTCCAGCGCATCGCGATCGAGCTCGGGCTCGATCATCTCGACGTGATCAAGCGCAATCTAGTGCCCGCCGACGCCTTCCCGTACCGCGCCGCCGCCGGGGCGCTGCTCGACTCCGGCGACTACCAGAAGGCGATCGCGGTCGCGACCGGCGACGGAAGGCTTGATGATTTGAAGCGGCGCCGTGAGCAGGCGCGCGCGGCCGGCAAGCTCTACGGCATCGGCTACGCCGCGGTGGTCGAGCCCGGCATGTCGAACCTCGGCTATCTCTCGACCTTGCTGACCGCCCAGGAGCGCGAGCGCGCCGGGCCCAAGGACGGCGCGGTGTCGCTTGCGACCGTGGCGGTCGATCCGGGCGGCGCCGTCACGGTGACGGCCGACTGCATGCCGCAAGGGCAGGGCCACGCCACCGTGCTGGCCCAGATCGTCGCCGACCAGTTGGGGCTCTCGCCCCACCTCATCACCGTCAACCTCGAGCACGACAGCCAGAAGGACCAGTGGTCGATCGCCGCCGGCACCTATTCGTCGCGTTTTGCGCCCGGCACCGCGGTGGCGGCGCAGCTGGCGGCCCAGAAAATTCGCCTCAAGCTCGCCAAGGTCGCAGCGGCGCGTTTGAATGCGGCGCCAGAGACCTTGACGTTCGCGAACGGTCGCATCTTCGCGCGCGACAATCCCGACAACGCGCTGCCGTTCGCGCGCGTCGCTTCGTCGGTCCACTGGTCGCCCTTGGAGCTGCCCGACGGCGTCGAGCCGAGCCTGCGCGAGACCGGCACCTGGTCGCCGCCCGAGCTGACCGCGACCACGCCGGCCGACGAGACCAACACGTCGCTGACCTACGGCTTCGTGTTCGACATGTGCGGCGTCGAGGTCGATCCCGTCACCGCGCAGGTGCGCATCGACCGCTACGTCACCATGCACGACGCCGGCACCCTGTTGAACCCGAAGCTGGCCGAGGGCCAGGCCTACGGCGCGTTCGCCCAGGGCGTCGGCACCGCGTTCTACGAGGAGTTCGGATACGGCGCCGACGGCAGCTTCCAGACCGGCACCTTCGCCGACTACCTGGTGCCGACCGTCCACGAGGTGCCCAAGCCGGAGGTGCTGCACATCGAGACGCCGTCACCCCTGACGCCGCTCGGCGCCAAGGGGCTGGCCGAGGGCAACTGCATGAGCACGCCGGTGTGCCTGGCCAACGCGGTCGCCGACGCGCTCGGCGTGCGCGACGTCGTGCTGCCCATGACGCCAAGCCGCCTGCACGCTTTGATGGCCGGCGCCGAGCCCTCACCCGGCTCGCGCGGTGGCGCGCGATGAAGCCGCGCAAATTCACCTATTGCCGGCCGGATACGGTCGACGAGGCGCTGGCGCTGCTCGCCGAGCACGGCGACCAGGCGTGCGTGCTGGCGGGCGGCCAGTCCCTGATACCGATGTTCAACCTGCGCCTGGTCGACGCGGCGGTCGTGATCGACATCGGTCGCATCGCGGCGCTGGCCTCGATCCGCGAGGTCGACGGCGCGCTCGAGGTCGGCGCCGCGGTGACCCAGGCGCGGCTGCTCGAGCATCCCGGACTCATGACGACCGTGCCGCTGCTGGCGCGGGCGATGCCCCACATCGGTCACGTCCAGACGCGCAGCCGCGGCACGGTGTGCGGCTCGCTCGCCCACGCCGATCCGAGCGCCGAGCTGCCGCTCTGCCTGGCGACCCTGGGCGGTAGCGTCATGCTGCGCTCGGCGCGCGGCGAGCGCGTGCTCGGC
>JACQAI010000624.1 GCA_016195115.1 Pseudomonadota bacterium | reverse complement strand
GTTCCAGTAGACGTTGACGTTGGCGGTCAGCAGACCGCTGACGTTGCTGCGCCACGCCAACGGTTGGGTGTACTGGCCGACCGTGACCAGCGGCACGACCTCCCACAGCCGCTTGTGCAGGGTCTCGAGCGCGGCGCGCCGCGCGGCATCGTCGGGCGCGCGAACATAGTCGCGGATCAGCGCCTCGGTTTGCTCGTCGCACGGCCAGCCGAACCAGCTCTTGCCGCCACAGGTCGCGCCGATGCCGAAATTGGTCAGCGGGCTGAACATGGTCGCCGAGGTCAGGTTGGTGTGGAAGATGTTCCAGCCGCCCTGCGCCGGCGGCTCCTTCTTGGCGCGGCGCGCCAGCATGGTGCCCCAATCCGACTCGCGCACGTCGACCTTGACGCCGATCGCCTGCAGATTGGCGGCGGTGACGTCGCCGAGCGCGCCGATGGTGGCGATCTCGCGCGTCGCGAGCAGCACGACCGTCTCGCCCTTGTAGCCGGCCTCGGCCATCAGCTGCTTGGCGCGCACCAGGTCGCGCTTGCGCAACCCTTCGGTACCGGCCTCGGTCTCGTTTGTGCTGCCGCAGATGAAGTGCGACCAGCACTCGCGCCACCATCGCTTGTCGTCGCCGTAGGCGGCGTGCATGTACTCCTTCTGGTCGACCATCAGGGCGAGCGCCTGGCGCGCTTTCGGATTGTCGAACGGCGGGTGCAGGTGGTTGGGCCGGATGATCCCTGTGTTGTCGACCGGATTGACGCGCTTGACGGTGATGCCGGGGATCTTCTCAAGCACCGGGATCTGGTCGAACGGCAGCTGATCGATGAGGTCGATCTCGCCCTTCTGCAGCGCCGTCGCCTTGGTCAGCGGATCGGGCATCACGATCCACTCCATGCGGTCGATCTTGACGACCTTGCCGCCGGACAGGCCGTTGGGCGGCTCGGCGCGCGGCACGTAGTCGGGGTTCTTCTCGTAGACGATCTTGACGCCGGGTACCCAGTCGGCGCGCACGAAGCGGAACGGCCCGGAGCCGATCGTCTCGGTGACCGGCTGGAACGGATCGGTCGCGGCCTCCTTGGCACGCATGATCACCGGTACCATGCCGCTCGAGCTGGCGAGCGCGAACTCGACGAACGCGAACGGCTCCTTGAGACGGATCTGGAAGCGGCGGTTGTCCTGCGCGCCGAGCTCGGCGGTGAACTCGTTGAGCTTCTGGCCCATGCCGTCGCGCACCATCCAGCGCTTGAGCGAGGGCACGACGTCCCGCGTCGTCACCGGTTGGCCGTCGTGGAACCGCAGACCAGGCCGCAGGGTGAAGTCGTAGGTCAGCTTGTCGGGCGACACCGTGTAGCTCTCGACCATCTGCGGCTTCGGGCTCAGCTTCTCGTCGTAGGCGAACAGCGTGTCGTAGATCAGGTGCCCGTGCATCACCGTGATGGTCGCCGTATTGGTGTGCGGATCGAGCACCTGGAGATTGGCGTGCGGCGTCACGCGCAGCACTGTCTGGGCGGCCGCACCGCCCGCGTGGACGCCGCCGAGCGCGACGCCGAGCACCAGCGTCCATCCGATCGTTGGTTTAGTCATCGCGCCCGCCCTCACCTCTTCTCGATGTTCCAAAACACCGCACTGCTCGCGCGCAGCACGCCCGAGACCGTGTTGCGCCAGGCATGCGGCTGCTTGAACTGGCCGGTCGGCACCATCGGGATGACCTCCCACAGGCGCGCGTGCAGCGCCTCGAGCGCCTGGCGGCGCGCCGGCTCGTCGGGCGCGCGGACATAGGCGAGCCGTAGCGCCTCGGCGCGCTCGTCGCACGGCCAGCCGAACCAGGCGTTGCCTTCGCACGAGGCGTTGATCGCGAAGTTGGTCAGCGGCGAGTACATGCCGCCGCCCGCGACCGTGGTGTGGAAGATGTGCCAGCCGCCGCGCTCCGGCGGGTCCTTCTTGGTGCGCCGCGTCACCATGGTGCCCCAGTCCGATTCCTGGATCTCGACGTTGATGCCGATCGCCTGCAGGTTGGCGGCGGTGACGTCGCCGAGCGCGCCGATCGAGGGGATCTCGCGGGTCGCGATCATGATGACCTTCTCGCCCTTGTAGCCGGCCTCGGCGAGCAGCTGCTTGGCGCGCGCGAGATCGCGCTTGCGCAGGCCGTCGGAGCCCGCCTCGGTGGCGTTCGGGCTGCCGCACACGAAGAACGACCAGCACTCCTGCCACCATTTCGCATCGTCGCCCGACGAGGCGTGCAGATATTCCTTCTGGTCGACCATCAAGGCGAGCGCCTGGCGCGCCTTGGGGTGGTTGAACGGCGGATGCAGATGGTTGGGCCGGATGATGCCGTAGCTGTCGATCTGGGTGGTCTGACGGACCGTGACGTTGGGCAGCTTCTCGAGCACCGGGATCTGGTCGAGCGGCAGCTGGTCGATGATGTCGATCTCGCCCTTCTGCAGGGCGGATGCTTTGGTCATGGAATCAGGCAGCACCTGCCACTCGACCCGATCGACCTTGACGACCTTGCCGCCGGCGAGCCCGCTCGCCGGCTCGGCGCGCGGCACGTAGTCGGGGTTCTTCTCGTACACCGTCTTGACCCCGGGCACCCACTCGCCGCGCACGAAGCGGAACGGTCCCGAGCCGATCGTCTCGGTGATCGGCTTGAAGGCGTCGGTCGCGGCGTCCTGGGCGCGCATGATCGCCGGCACCATGCCGTTCGATGTGCCGAGCGCGATTTCGAGGAACCCGAACGGCTCCTTGAGCTTGATCTGGAAGCGGCGGTCGTCCTGCGCCGTCATCTCGGCCGTGAACTCGGCGAGCTTCTGGCCCATGGCGTCGCGCACCATCCAGCGCTTGATCGAGGGCACGACGTCGCGCGTGGTCACCGGCTGGCCGTCGTGGAAGCGCAGATTGGGGCGCAGCACGAAGTCGTAGGTCAGCCGGTCGGGCGACACCGTGTAGCTCTCGACCATCTGGGGTTGCGGCTTGAGAGCTTCGTCCCAGGAGAACAAGGTGTCGTAGATCATGTGGCCGTGCATGATCGTGATGGTCGCCGTGTTGGTGTGCGGATCGAGCACCTTGAGGTCGGCGTGCGGCGACACGCGCAGCACGGTCTGCGCGACCGCCGGCTCGACGGGCAGCAGCGCCAGCCCGATCAGCCATCCCAGCGCCAGCATCTGTTTCGTCATGGCAGCCTCCCGCAAACCGGCTTCGCAAAAGCTAGACCAACCCGGTCGTCCCGGCCGAGAGTAGCGAAATCCGCCGCCCAGGGGGACCGGGAACATGGCCAAGCGCGTGCTCGCCGCTCGCTTCATGCACGAGACCAACACGTTTAGCCGTGTGCCAACCGATATGGCGGCGTTCCGGCGCCGCGACTTCCACCGCGACAACGAGATCCCGACCGCCTATCGCGGCACGCGCTCGGCGTTCGGCGCCACCTTCGAGGCCGCCGACACGTACGACTGGCAGCTCGTCCACCCGATCTCGACCGCGGCGACGCCGTCCGGCCTGGTGACACGCGACGCCTTCGACGCGGTCGCCGAGCTCGTATTGCGCGCCGCGTCCGAGCAGGGGCCGTTCGACGGCGTGCTGCTGCATCTCCACGGCGCCATGGTGACCGAGGCGCACGAGGACGGCGAGGGCGAGCTGTTGACGCGCCTGCGGGGCGTCATCGGACCGAAGCTGCCCGTGGTCGTCACGCTCGACCTGCACGCCAACGTGACCCAGGCGATGGTCGACCACGCCAGCGCGCTGATCGCGTTCCGCACCTACCCGCACATCGACGCCTACGAGCGCGCGCTCCAGGGTGCCGACCTGCTCGAGCGCGCCATGCAGGGCGCGATCCGGCCCAAGACCGTGCTGGCACGCCGGCCGACCATTTACGGGCTCAACCACGGGCGCACCCAGGACGGACCGATGGCCGAGCTCCTGAAACGCGCCGATGCGCTCGAAGCGTCCGGCGCGGCGCTGGCGATCAGCGTCTGCGCCGGCTTCACGCGCGCCGATATCCGCGACGTCGGCCCGTCGGTGACGGTGACCGGCGACGGCAACGATCCGCGCTTCCAGAAGATCGCCGAAGAGTTCATGGACTACGCCTGGGAGACCCGCAACGTCACGACCATCAAGCTGCTGCCGATCCCCGAGGTCATCGCCTTGGCACGTCAGGGGAAGCCGGGCGACAAGCCGCTGGTGATCTCCGACTACACCGACAATCCGGGCGGCGGCGGCTATGGCGACGCCACCGCGCTCCTGAAGGCGATGGTCGACGCCGCGCTGCCCGACGTCGCGTTCCACGCGATCTACGATCCCGCCGCCGTGCAGGCCGGCCTCAAGGCCGGGCTCGGCCGCACCACGCTGACGCTCGGCGGCAAGACCGATCCGTCGCTCGGCGGCGGACCGCTGACCTTGGAGGGCGAGATCACGACGATCACGAACGGCAAGTTCATCGCCTACGGCCCGATGGGCGGCGGCGTCGCGCGCGACCACGGGCCGTCGCTGGTGTTCCGCGTCGGCGGCATCGACATCGTGCTGATCACCAACAACGGCCAGGCCAACGACCTCGGCCAATTCACCTCGCTCGGCATCGACCCGGCGCGCTACCGCACCGTCGCGGTCAAGTCGATGCACCATTTCCGCGCCGCCTTCGAGCCGATCGCGCGGCGCATCGTCGAGGTCGACACCGGCGCGCTGTGCGCCGAGCTCTACTCGACCGAGCTGTTCCGCAAGGTACGCCGCCCGGTCCACCCGCTGGATGCATTGTGATATTCCCGGGAAGATCGTATTCTGGCTTGCGTGCGGG
>JACQAI010000623.1 GCA_016195115.1 Pseudomonadota bacterium | reverse complement strand
GTCGGCTGCACCGGCGTTCGCCCAGGGGGCGACCGCAGGGCGCATCCAGACCATCCGGATCGAGGGCAGCCAACGCATCGAGCCCGATACGATCCGCTCGTACCTCACGCTCAAGGTCGGCGACAATTTCGACACCGCCGAGATCGACAAGTCGCTGAAGACCTTGTTCGCGACCGGTCTGTTCGCCGACGTGACGATCGCGCGGCAAGGCGTCGATCTGGTCGTCCGCGTCGTCGAGAATCCGATCATCAACCGGATCGCCTTCGAGGGTAATCGGAAGCTCGAGGACAAGACGCTGCTCGACGAGGTCCAACTGCGTCCGCGCGTCGTCTACACCCGGACCAAGGTGCAGAACGACGTCAAGCGCATCCTCGATCTCTACCGGCGCAACGGGCGTTTCGCCGCGACCGTCGAGCCCAAGGTCATCCAGCTGCCGCAAAATCGCGTCGACCTCGTGTTCGAGATCAACGAAGGCACGCGCACCGGCATCAGCCGCATCACCTTCGTCGGCAACAGGCAGTTCAGTGACGGCGCGCTGAGGGGCGCGATCCAGACGGTGGAGACCCGCTGGTTTCGCTTCCTGTCGAGCGATGACAGCTACGATCCCGATCGCGTCACCTACGACCGCGAGCTCCTCCGGCGATTCTATCTGAAGAATGGCTACGCCGACTTCAAGGTGCTGTCCGCCGTCGCCGAGCTCGCGCCCGACCAGGGATCGTTCTATCTGACCTTCACGATCGACGAGGGCGAGCGCTACCGCTTCGGCAAGATCGACGTCTCGACCACCCTGAAGAATCTGGACATCGAGGCGCTCAACTCCGAGCTCCAGACCGAGGAGGGAGACTGGTACGACGCCGAGAAGATCGACGACACGATCAAGCGGCTGAGCGATCAGGTCGGCAACCTCGGCTATGCCTTCGTCGAGGTCGAAGCGGTGGTCAAGCGCGATCGCCAGGCGCGCACCATCGGCCTGACCTACGAGATCCGCGAAGGCCCCAAGGTGTTTGTCGAGCGCATCGACATCACGGGAAATGTTCGCACGCTCGACAAGGTGATCCGCCGCGAGTTCCGCCTGGTCGAGGGCGACGCCTTCAACACCGCCAAGCTGCGCCGCTCCCAGCAACGCATCCGCAACCTCGGGTTCTTCAAGAAGTCCGACGTCAACAACGTTGCCGGATCGACGCCGGACAAGACCGTGATCCAGGTCAATGTCGAGGAGCAGTCGACCGGCGAGTTGACGGTGGGCGCGGGCTATTCATCGGCCGAGAGCGTCATCGGCGAGATCACCTTGCGCGAGCGCAATTTGCTCGGCAGGGGCCAGGATCTGCGGATCTCGACCACGCTGTCGACCGTCCGCCAGCAGTACGACCTGAGCTTCACCGAGCCCTATTTCCTCGATCGCAACGTCGCCGCCGGCTTCGACATGTTCCATATCCGGCGCAATCTCATCTCGACCAGCCAGTACGAGTTCGCTACGACCGGCGGGCGACCGCGCTTGGGTTATCAGTTGACCGAGCGGCTGCGCCAGACCATCGGCTACACGATCCGCGAAGACAACGTCTTCAACATCCAGCCGACCGCGTCGCGGTTCATCCAAGACCAGGCGGGCGATTTCGTGTCGTCGATCATCAGCCAGGATCTGGTCTACGACCATCTCGACAACCGTCTCGAGCCCACCGGCGGATACTACATCGGGTTGGGTACCGACCTTGCCGGTCTCGGCGGCGACATCAAGTTCGCCCGGCTCCGCAACCGCGTCGCCTACTACATTCCCGTCGCGCCGCCGGAATACGTCCTCTCGGTGCGCGGCGAGAGCGGCTTCATCATGGGCCTGGGTCAGACGTTCGGCTCGACCAGGGCAGACGCCTTCGGCGTCCAGACCGCGACGCCCGACCAGACCGTCCGCATCAACGACCGCTTCTTTCCCGGCGGTGAAAATTTCCGCGGCTTCCGACTGGGCGGCGCAGGTCCGCGCGATGCCGTGAGCAAGGATGCCCTGGGCGGACGCCGGTACTATGTCGGTACGGTCGAGCTCACGGTGCCGCTCGGCCTGCCCAAGGAGCTGGGGATCAACGGCCGCATCTTCAGCGACGCCGGCCTGGCAACCGACGCGGGTCTGCCCAAGACCAATTCGGCGGGCAATGTCCTGGTGCTCGACAGCGGCAACGTCCGTGCCTCGGCCGGTGTCGGGATCTCGTGGAAGTCGCCGTTCGGGCCGATCCGGATCGACCTCGCCCAACCGATCATCAAGGATGCCGGCGACGTGAAAGAGCTCTTCCGTTTCGGCTTTGGGACTCGCTTCTGACCATGCGCACGCTCGTTCGATCCTTCGGTATCGCGGTCTGCGTCGCGGCGCTCGCGGGTGCGCCGGCGTCGGCGCAGAACCCGCCGGCCGCGCCGGCAGCCCGCCCTGCGGCACCGAGCGCCGGTACCCCGACGCCGATCGTCGGCGTCGTCGACGTTGCGCTCATCCAGGAGCAGGCGAGCGCCATGAAGAGCATCAAGGAGCAGATGCAAAAGGAGGATCTGACCTTCAAGTCCGAGGTCGAAAAGCGCGAAAAGGATCTGCGCACGGCCGACCAGGAGCTGCAGCAACAGCGCACCCTGCTGTCGGCCGACGCGTTCGGCGAGCGCCGTCGCACGTTCGAGGCGCAGGTCACCGAGTCGCAGCGCTACATGGCGGCGCGCAAGCGGCAGCTCGACACCGGGTTCAGCGAAGGCATGCGCACGGTCGAGGTCCAGCTGAACACCGTGCTGCGCGAGATTGCCACCGAGCGCGGATTGAACCTGATCATCGCGCGCCAGAGCGTGCTGTTGGCCGAGAAGGTTCTCGACATCACGGATGAGGTGAAACAGCGCCTCGACAAGCGACTGCCGCGCGTCGCCATCAAGTTGCCGCCCCTGCAAAAGTAGTCATGGGGGATCTCCGGTTCTTCGAGCGCCGCGGACCCATTAGCCTGGAATTCTTGGCCAACGCGGTGGGTGGCAAGGTCGAGACCGCCGCCGTTCGACGGCGCCAGATCGCCGATGTGGCGCCGTTCGCGCTCGCCGGACCGGACGAGTATCCGGTGCGACCCCCGACGATCGGGCCGGTGCGCGTCGGCCAGCTGGGCTTCGGTTTCGTGCCGACCAGTCGCGGATTCGAGCGGGTTCCCCAGTTCGACCGGGCCGTCTTCCCCGATGACGTCGACATCGGGGCCAATAGCACGATCGATCGCGGTGCCGCCGAGGACACCGTGATCGGGGCTGGTTGCGTCATTGATAATCTGGTGCAAATTGAGCAGAACGGGACGCTCGGGCAGGGTTGCATCATCGTCGCCCAGGCGGGCATCGCCGGGAACTCGATCCTCGAGGATCACGTGGTGGTTGGCGGTCAAGCCGGCTTGAGCGATCATGTGAGGGTGGACCAGGGCGCCAAAGTCGCGGCCCAGGGGGGCGTCATGCGCGGCATCGACCCGGGCGCCGAGGCCGGTGGTGCGCCGGCGGTGCCGATTCGCCAGTGGCACCGCCAGCCCCCGGCATTGGCGCGCCTGGCCAAGAGGAAGGGCGACTGACGGATGGATGGGGATATCCAGGAACGGGTCGCGGAGATCGACATCGAGCGTGTGATGGCGATGATCCCCCATCGCTACCCCATGCTCATGATCGACAAGGTGGTCGACGTCGTCGCCAATGTCAGCGCGACCGGGGTCAAGAACGTGACGATCAACGAGCCGTTCTTCCAAGGTCACTTCCCCAGCCGCCCGGTGATGCCGGGCGTCTTGATCATCGAGGCGATGGCCCAGACCGCCGCCGTGCTGGTGGTCCACAGCCTCGGTTCGACGGCCGAGGGCAAGCTGGTCTATTTCATGTCGGTCGACGACGCGCGCTTCCGCAAGCCGGTCGTGCCTGGCGATACGATCCACATCCATGTCCAGAAGGAAAGGCAACGGGGTCCTGTGTGGAAGTTCAAAGCCAGGGCGATCGTCAACGATACCTTGGTCGCCGAGGCCACCTACGCGGCGATGATCCTGACCGAATAATGCCGACCATCCATCCTTCGGCCATCGTCGAGCGCGGCGCCGAGCTCGGCGCAACCACCGTCGTCGGTCCCTATTGCCACGTCGGACCCCATGTAGTGCTCGCGGACGAGGTCCGGCTGATCAGCCACGTCGTCATCGCGGGTCACACCCGGATCGGATCGGGCACGGTGATCTACCCGTTCGCCTCGATCGGGCAGCCGCCGCAGGTTTTGAAGCCGGTCGGCGAGCGTTCAGAGCTGGTAATCGGGACCAACAACACGATCCGCGAGCAGGTGACGATGAACCCCGGCACCGGCTTCGGGAACATCGTCACGCGGGTCGGCGACAACGGCTTGTTCATGGTCGGCGTCCACATCGCACACGATTGCCTGGTCGGCAGCAACGTCGTGATGGCGAACAACGCGACCCTGGGCGGGCACGTTCAGGTCGGCGACTTCGCCTATGTCGGCGGGCTCGCGGCGGTCCACCAGTTCGTGCGCATCGGGCCCCATGCCATGATCGGCGGCATGTCCGGGGTCGAGAACGACGTCATTCCCTACGGCTCGGTGATGGGCGATCGCGCCCGGCTCTCGGGCTTGAACGTCGTCGGGCTCAAGCGCCGCGGCTTTTCGCGCGAGCAGATCCATTCGCTGCGCAATGCCTACCGGTTGCTGTTCGCCCAGGAGGGTACTATGCAGGAGCGGCTGTCCGACGTCGCCGAGCTGTTCCACGATACCGGCCCGGTGATCGACATCATCGAGTTCATTCGCGCCGACTCCTCGCGCGCCATCTGCCAACCCAAGTGACCGGCGCCGCCGTGCCAGCACGTCAGGCCTGACGGCGGTGACCGGCGGCCCGCTCGGCATCCTGGCGGGCGGCGGCGAGCTGCCGCGGCGCTTGATCGCGGCCTGCCAGGAACGCGGACGCCCGTGCTACGTCGTCGCGTTCGAGGGCCACGCCGAGCCCGCCACCGTCGATGGCGTGCCGCACGGCTGGGCCACCCTGGGCGCGGCCGGTCGCGTGTTCGAGCTGTTGCGCGGGGCCGGGGTGCGCCAGATCGTGCTCGCCGGCGCGATCAAACGGCCGTCGCTGCTGAATTTGAAGCCCGACGTCAAGGGCGCGGCGGTGCTCGCCCGCATCGGCCTGCGCGCGCTCGGCGATGATGGCTTGCTGCGCGCCGTGGTGGCGGAGTTCGAACGCGAGGGCTTCCAGGTCTTGGGCGCGCAGGACGTGCTGATCAGCGTTGCGGCACCCGCCGGCGTGCTCGGGCGGGTCGTGCCGGATGACCGGGCGCGCACCGACATCGGCCGTGGCGTCGCGGTTGCGCGCGCGCTGGGCGCTGTCGATGTCGGCCAGGCGGTCGTTGTGCAACAGGGCATCGTGCTGGGCGTTGAGGCGGCCGAGGGTACCGAGGCGTTGCTCGCGCGGGTCGGTGCGCTGCGCCGCGACGGTCCCGGCGGCGTGCTCGTCAAGCTCGCGAAGCCAGGGCAGGACCATCGGGTCGACCTGCCGGCCATCGGCAGCGCGACGGTGCGCCAAGCGGCGGCTGCCGGCCTGGTCGGCATCGCGATCGAAGCGCGGGTCACCCTGGTACTCGATCTCGCGGGCGTGATCGCTGCCGCCGATGCGGCCGGACTGTTCGTCGAGGGTCTCGAATTTCCGTGACCGCCGCGCCGCTCATCTTCCTGATCGCCGGCGAGCCGTCCGGCGATCAGCTCGGCGGCAGCCTGATGCGGAACCTGAGCGCGCTGACCGGTGGCCAGGCGCGCTTCGCCGGGATCGGTGGCGAGGCCATGCAGGCGGCTGGGCTCGAAAGCCTGTTCCCCATGGACGAGCTGTCCTTGATGGGCGCGGCGGAGCTGATCCCGCACATCCCGCAGCTGATCGGGCGCCTCAAGCGAACGCTCGACACGATCCGACGCCTCAAGCCCGCGGCGGTGGTGACGATCGATGCCCCGGCATTTTGTCTGCGCGTCGGACGACGCATTGGCGGTCTAGGCTTTCCGCGCATCCACTATGTCGCGCCGCAGGCCTGGGCCTGGCGGCCGGGGCGCGCCAAGGAGTATCCGCGCGCGTTCGATCGGCTGCTCGCGCTACTGCCATTCGAGCCGGCGTTCTTCGCGGCATACGGCATCGATTGTCGGTTCGTCGGCCACCCGGTGATCGATAGCGGTGCAGGTCGCGGTAACGCCGGCGCCTTCCGGGCGCGCCACATGATCGCGGCCGACACGACGATGCTGTGCGTGCTGCCCGGCAGCCGGCGCGGCGAGGTGGCGCGCCTGCTGCCGGTGTTCGGCGCCACCGTGGCGCAGCTTGGCCGGCGGGGCGGCAATCTGATCGCCGTGTTGCCCACGGTCCCGGCGGTCGCCGACCAGGTCGCGGCGGCGGTGCGAGAGTGGCCGGTGCCGACCGTCGTCGTGCGCGGTGTCGCCGAGAAATTCGACGCCTTCGCCGCGGCCGATGCCGCGCTTGCTGCGTCCGGCACGGTCGCGCTCGAGCTCGCGCTCAGTCGGACGCCGACGGTGATCGCCTACCGGATCAATGCGCTGAGCGCGTTCGTGGCGCGCCGACTGCTCCGGGTCGGGCACGCCGCGCTGCCCAACATCATCGCGGGGCGCACCGTGATGCCCGAGATGATCCAGACGGATTGCCAGCCCGACCGGCTGGTGCCGGCGATCGCGCGATTGCTCGACGATCCGGCGGCGCGCCGCGAGCAACAGGAAGCGGTCGCGGAGCTTGCGCGATCGCTGGGTGCGGGCGGTGAGCCGCCGAGCCGGCGCGCGGGCAGGGCGGTGCTCGACGCGATTGCGGACTGGGCCGCGCCGGCGGCTCAGAGCAGGTAGAGATAGACCCCGCCGCCGGCGACCAGGGCAAACATCAGGCCGGTGCCGACGACCTGGAGCAGGCGGCGGCCGACCGGGCTGGCGTTGTCGTTCGCCGCCACGCCGAGACTACGCTCGCGCGGCGTGAACTCGATGACCCGCGCGACGGCAGCTTCCCGCGCGTCGCCGCGCGTCGGGCCGGAGGTCGATGACGGCCGGCTAGCCACGCTTCGCGAGCGGCACGTACGCTCGCTGGGTGGCGCCGGTGTAGAGCTGACGCGGACGTCCGATCTTCTGGTTCGGGTCCTCGATCATCTCCTTCCACTGCGCGATCCAGCCGACGGTGCGCGCAACCGCGAACAAGACCGTGAACATCGCGACCGGGAAGCCCATGGCGCGCAGGATGATGCCCGAATAGAAGTCGACGTTCGGGTAGAGCTTGCGCTGGACGAAATACTCGTCCTCGAGGGCGATCCGCTCGAGCTCGATCGCCAGGCCCAGGAGCTCGTCCTTGACGCCGAGGCCGGCGAGCACCTCGTGGCAGGTCTTCTGCATGATCTTGGCGCGCGGATCGTAGTTCTTGTAGACCCGGTGGCCGAAGCCCATCAGCTTGACGCTGTCGTTCTTGTCCTTGACCCGCTTGATGAACTCCGGAAGACGGTCGCGCGATCCGATCTGGCGCAGCATGGTG
>JACQAI010000622.1 GCA_016195115.1 Pseudomonadota bacterium | reverse complement strand
TGATATCCCAGATCATCGCGGCGCGCTTCTTGAGCTCCTCGACCACGCCCTCGGTCGCCTGCACGACCGCCATGCCGGTCGCGAAGGTGACGCGGCTGCCGCCGGTCATGAACGAGTAGCCGATCGAGCTGGTGTCGGCGATGATCGGGCGCACCTTCTCGACCGGGACGCCGAGCACCTCGGCGGCCATGATGGCCTGCGAGGCGCGCGTGCCGCCGATGTCGGGGTTGCCAGTGGTGACCACGACCGTGCCGTCCTCGTTGACGTGGCACGCCGCCGACGACTCGCCGCCGATGTTGAACCAGAAGCCCGAGGCGACGCCGCGGCCCTGGTTCTTGCCCAGCTTGGTCTTGTAGTGCGGGTGGTTCTTGGCCGCCTCGACGGTCTCGATGTAGCCGATGTTCTGCAAGGTCGGGCCGTAGGCCGCCTTGGTGCCGTTCTTGGCGGCGTTCTGCTCGCGCAACGCCAGCGGATCGATCTTGAGCTTGCGCGCCAAGTCGTCCATGCAGCTCTCGACCGCGAACGACGAGATCGGTGCGCCGGGAGCGCGATAGGCCGCGACCTTGGGCCGGTTGCTGACGACGTCGTAGCCGACGATGTTGACGTTCGCGATGTCGTACATCGTGAACGCGCACATGCAGCCCGGGCCGATCGGCGACCCGGCGAAGGCGCCGGCCTGATATTTGAGGATCGCCTCGGCGGCGACGATCTTGCCCGCCTTGGTGGCGCCGATCTTGACCTCGACGACCGCGCCCGAGGTCGGGCCAGTGCCGCGGAAGACCTCCTCGCGGTTCATCACCATCTTGATCGGGTGGCCGGACTTCTTGGACAGCGCCAGCGCCACCGGCTCGAGATAGACCAGGGTCTTGCCGCCGAAACCGCCGCCGATCTCGGCCGGCGTGACGCGGATGTTGGCGACGTCCATGCCGAGCAGCTTGGCGCAGTAGGCGCGGACCATGAATTGGCCCTGGCTCGAGGTCCACACCGTGGCCTGGCCGTCGCCGCTGACCGCGGCGACGCAGGCGTGCGGCTCGATATAGGCCTGGTGCACCGGCTGGGTCGAATAGCGGCCCTCGGCGATCACCTCGGCCTGCTTGAAGCCGGCGGCAGCGTCGCCGAGCGTGAAGGTGACGCGCTTGGCGACGTTCGACGGCTTGGTCGGCTTGGGCTCGACGCCCTGGGTGATCATGTCGTCGTGCAGCAGCGGCGCGTCCGGCTTCATCGCGTCCTCGACGTCGATGACGTGCTTCAGCACCTCGTACTCGACCTCGATGAGATCGAGCGCGGCATCGGCGATCGCCGTCGAGGTCGCGGCGACCGCGGCGACCGCGTGGCCTTCGTAGAGCACCTTGCCGCGCGCCAGGCAGTTGCGCGATAGGTCGCGGAAGTTCATCGGGCCCTCGCCGACGAACGCTTCCTCCGACGGGATGTCGGGGAAGTCCTCGGCGGTCACGATGGCTTTGACGCCGGGCAGCTTGGCCGCCTTGTCGGTCTTGATCGACTTGATGCGCGCGTGGGCGTGCGGGCTGCGCTTGACCTTGCCGACGATCATGCCCGGTAAGGTGAAATCAGCACCAAAGGCGGCGCGGCCGGTCACCTTGTCGGCGCCGTCGGGCCGAATCGGACGGGTGCCGACGACCTTGAACTCGGGCTTCTTGGCAATGACGTTCATGGCTTTACCCCCTCAGCTCGGCAGCCGCGTCGGTGACGGCGCGGACGATCTTGTCGTAGCCGGTGCAGCGGCACAGGTTGCCGGCCAGCCAGTAGCGGATCTCGGTCTCGTCCGGGTTCGGGTTGCGGTCGAGCAGCGCCTTGGCCGCGACCAGGAACCCCGGCGTGCAGAAACCGCACTGCAGCGCCGCGTGCTCGAGGAACTTCTGCTGCAGCGGATGCAGCTTGCCGTTCACCGCCAGGCCCTCGATGGTCTCGATCTTGTGGCCCTCGGCCTCGACCCCGAGCATCAGGCACGAGCACACCAGCCGGCCGTCGACGATCACGCTGCACGCCCCGCAGTCGCCCGAGCCGCAGCCTTCCTTGCTGCCCGTCAGGTTCATGATGTCGCGCAGCGCGTCGAGCAGGGTCTGCTGCGGCTCGCACAGAAACTCCGTCGCCTCGCCGTTGATCGTCGCCGTCACATGATGCTTGCTCATCAGCGTCCTCCTGCGCGCTCGAAGGCGATCGCCGCGGTCCGCCGCGCCAGCACCCCCGCTACCTTGGTCCGATATTCGATCGTGCCCCGCTTGTCGTCGATCGGCTTGCACGCCGCGCGTGCCGCCGCATCCAGCTTCGCCAATGTCGCGTCGTCGAGCTTGTTGCCGATCAGCGCCTTGGCCGCGTCCGCCACGATCACCGCGGTCGGCGCCACCGCGCCCAGCACGACTTTCGCTGCGGTACAAATCCCCTTGGCGTCCAGCGTCACGTCGATGCCGCAGCCGACCACCGCGATGTCCATCTCGGTACGCGGAATGAAGCGCAGATAGGCGTCGGACGACTTGGGCCCCCGCTTGGGCAGCTTGAAGGCAACCAACAGCTCGCCCTTGGCCAGCGAGGTCTTGCCCGGACCGGTGCAGATCGCCTCGACCGGCACCGTGCGCTCGCCCGCCGGGCCCGCGATCACGCAGGTCACGCCGGCCGCGATCATCGCCGGTACCGAGTCGGCCGCCGGCGACGCGTTGCACAGATTGCCGGCCAATGACGCCCGCCCCTGGATCTGCGTCGAGCCGATCAGGTTGGCGGCCTCGATCACCCCCGGCCACGCCTTGCCCAGGGCGACGTGCTCGCCGAGCTCGGCGCACGGCGTCGCCGCGCCTATTGTGAATGCACCCCCACCTTCGTCCTTGATGCCGATCAGGCCCGGGATCTTCTTGGTGTCGATGATCAGATCCGGCTTGATCCGACCGGTGCGCAGCTGGACCAGCAAATCGGTCCCGCCCGACAGCACCTTGGCCACGCCCGAGGCCCCCGAAAGCGCCGCGACCGCGTCCTTCACCGTCGCCGGCGCAACGTAACTCAATGTCGGCATGCTCGCTCCTGCAGTCGCGCGAATCCCACGATTCGCGACAGAAATCGTTGTGGGCCGCGTCCGGCAAGACGGGCCACGTCAACCCTAATGGGCTTGCGACCGATGGTCGAGTCGGTGGTCGGGGGTGGGGCGCCGCGGACGGCGCCCGCCCGCGTCAGCGCTTGGCCGGCGGCTCGCAGGCCTGGGTGCCCATCTCGGCCGGGACCGAGACCTCGAGGATCTGGAAGTCGTCCGAGGTCGCGATCTCGTTGTGGCGCAGGCCACCCGGGATGTAGATCGACTCGCCGGCCTTGACCCGTACGGTGCGGCCATCCTCGAACTCGAGGTCGACCCACCCCCGCAGCGCATAGACGAACTGCGACTCGCACAGATGGTAGTGCCAGCCGGTCGGCTCGGTCATGCCGCGCTTGGCGGTCGTGACCTGGGCGCGCATGTGGCCCTTGCTGGCCCCGGTCACACCCAGGTCCTGATAGGTGAAGAACGCGCGCCGGCCCGGCACCAGCGGCGCCGTCTCCGGGGTCGCATGGGCCAGTGTGCGGCCCTGCTTGGTTTCGGCGGTGGTGGCGTCGGGCATGGGGTCCTCCCTCGGATCGGTCTCGCCCCAGGTTACTCGCCGGGCCCGGCGCCGCCAACCGTCGCCGCGGCAGGGGATTCCCCCCGGGGCAAAAATGTGATTCAAGCGGTCGGCTGGTGCGGAGGCCAGCCGGGATGGCGCGACCGATCTCGTCGGACCTGCTGGCACCCGATGCGGCCAAGCGTGCGCCACCGGCGCTGCGCCGGCCGCCGCTGCCTTTTTGGGACGTGCCCAAGGGCAGCTGCCGCTGGTGCGGTGGCGCCGTGCTCAAGTCCGACGGCACACCCAATCCGCGCCGCCGCTGGCACGACGACTGTGTGACGGCCTACCGCATCGCGTGCTTCTCGACCGACATGCGCGACGCGGTCTACGCCCGCGACGGCGGCTTTTGCGCCGCCTGCCGCTGCCATTTCCTGCACGCGCCGCCGATCGTGCGGCCGATCCCCGACTGGCTGCCCTATGGCCAGTGGCATCCCACCATCGACGTAGCCAACAAGCGCTGGTGCGCGGTCGACTTCGCCGACGCCGCCTACGCGCCGGTCTACTACGCGCGCGGCTGGACCGCCGACCACGTCGAGCCGCTGCACCGCGTCGACCGCAGCGCCGCCGACGCGCTACGCTACTGGTCGCTCGCCAACCTGCAGACCCTGTGCCTGCGCTGCGACGAGCTCAAGACGACGGCGGAACTCAAGCGTCGCGCCGCCATGCGCGTCGCGCCGAAGCCCAAGGTGAAGAAGGCGAAGAACACCGCAGCGCCGAAAACGCGCGAACGGAAAAGGGCCGCCTAAGTTAGACCGACCAGGACAGCGCGCGCTCGGGCGCGAGCTCGACGCCGGCGGCGTGGGAGACCCGCTGGTTGGCCGGCACCGCCTCGTCCATGCGCTTGGGATAGGGCAGGCCGAGCGCCGCCATCAGGGCGACGAACTCCTCGAGCGGCTTACCGCCGCCCAGCCGCGGGTTGCGCTGGCGCTCCTGGGCGATCGTGGTGACGTGGCGGCCGTTGTAGTCGTGCCCAGGGTAGACCAGCGTGTCGTCGACCAGGGTGAAGAGCTTGTCGTGGATCGAGCGGTAGAGCGTCGCGGCGTCGCCGCCCTGGAAATCGGTGCGGCCGCAGCCGTCGATCAGCAGGGTGTCGCCGGTGAACACCATCGGCAGCGGCCCGCGGTCGAGCCGATAGGACATGTGTCCCTTGGTGTGGCCGGGGGTCGCCAGCGGCATCAAATGCAGGCTGCCGCAATGCACCGGCTCGCCCTCGAGCAGATCGAGGTCGGCGCCGTCGACCGCTTCGCCGGCCGGACAGGCGACCTTGCAGCCGGTTTGGGCGCGCAGCGCCGCGCCGGCCGAGACGTGGTCGGCGTGGACGTGGGTCTCGATCGTCCAGGCGAGCTTGAGATCGAGCGCGTCGAGCGCGGCGACGTCGCGCGCCAGGGTCTCGAGCACGGGATCGATCAGGATGGCGCGGCCGGTCTCCGGGCAGCCGATCAAATAGGTGTAGGTCGAGGAGACCGAATCGAACAGCTGGCGAAAGATCATGCGCGAACTCTCCTGCGGTGCCGCACTCTACCACGGCTCGGCGCGGTCGCGCGTGATCCGCGTCACGCCGATCCGACGACCGCGGCGAAGACGCGGCGGTAATTGCCGCCGAGAACCTTGGCGATCTCGTCGGGTGCGAAGCCGGTGGTGCGCAGCGCCGCCGCCAACGCCGGCAGCTCGCGGTAGTCGTCGAACACCGAGCCGCCGGGCAGGCCGAGCATGTCGGTGCCGATGCCGACGTGATCGACCCCGGCGGCCTCGACCATGCGCGCGAAACCGTCGGCGTAGGCCGCCAGGTTGGCGAAGATGCCGCGCACCGGCCACACGCCGATCACGCCGCCGGTCTGCGCCACCAGGCGCGCATGCTCGGGCGAGATGCGCCGGCTGCGCGATCCCGGCGCCTGGTCCAGGGAGGTGTGCGACAGGACCAGCGGCCGCGTCGCCACCGCGACGGCCTGCTGCACCAGCGCCCGCGTGCCGTGCGCGACGTCGACGACGATGCCGAGTCGGTTGCACGCGCGG
>JACQAI010000030.1 GCA_016195115.1 Pseudomonadota bacterium | reverse complement strand
CCGAGCGCGCGCGCCGCGTCGGCCGGTCCGCCGCGCCGCAGATCCGACCCCGTCAGCACGGTCGCCGCCGCGGGCAGCTTGTCGCGATCGATCCCGGAGCCGAGCAGCGGCGTGACGCCGACGACGACGACCGGCGACAACGTGATCGAGCCGGCGGTCGGCGCGGTCTGCGCAAGCGCCGAACCGATCAGGGACAGGCTTGCGACCATGGTCGCGACAGGCAGCTGGCCCCTGCGCATAGGCGTCGGCGCTTCCCTGCGATTTCTTCGTGTCGTTTTCCCGATTTGGCCACGGCGTGCGCGGTCACGGCTATGGCGGCTTTTCCCGATTTCGCGGGGAAATCTTCCCGATTTCAGCCGGCAGGGCTTCCCAGGTCTAGGCCTGGCGGAGCCCTCAACCGGATATGAAGTGGCCGCGCACCGTGGCATCCTGAAACCCGACGGGTCGAAGCGGAGCGCGCAACCTCGCCATGTCACTGCGATTTCGCCTGATCGCCCTGGTGACCATCGTCCTGATGCTCAGCCTCGCCTTCGGCGGCGTGATCGCCTGCTTCAACGCATCGAGATCGGTGCGGACCGAGATGGGTTCGGCGCTGCTGGTCGGTCGGCAGACGATCGACAATGCCGTCAGAGCGCTCCAAGGCTCACTCGATCCGCAGCGCGATCTCGACGGCCTCGTGATTTCATTCCAGGCCAACCGCCATCTGCGCGTCTCCGTCACGGGCGGAGCCGAGGCGGCTGCCGTGCCGGTCAGCGACCACTCGCCGTTCGGCGAGGTTCCAGCCTGGTTCGTCTGGCTCGTCGGAGTCGCCCCCGTCATCGACCGCGTGCCGATCGCGATCGGCGGACATCCCTATGGGGCCGTTGTCATAGAGACGGATCCGCACAACGAAATCCTCGAGGTCTGGAATCAAGTGAGCGAGAGCGTCCTCGTGCTCGCCCTGTTCTGCGGTCAGACGATCCTGCTCATCCATCTCTTCATTGGGCGAGCGCTGCGACCGCTGGATCGTGTGTCCGCCGCTTTCGAGCAGATCGGACAGGGCGACTATCGCACCCGCATCGCCGACAGCTTGACGCCGGAGCTTCGGCACCTTCACGACAACTTCAATCGAATGGCGGCGCGCCTCGCTGAAGCCGCCGCCGACAACCGACGGCTGAACGAGCAACTTCTGACGTTGCAAGAGCAGGAGCGCAGCGAGATCGCCCGCGATCTCCACGACGAGGTGAGCCCCTTCCTGTTCGCCGTCAATATCGACATCGCCAACATGTCGCGGCTGATAAAGGAGCGACGCTGGGCAGAGCTGCCCCACCACATCCAGACGATTGCCGATGCCGTCGGGCACATGCAACGCCAGGTCAGGACCATGCTCGGCCGGCTGCGACCGATCGGGCTTGCCGAATTCGGCTTGACCGGAGCGGTCGGCAGCATGGTGGAGTTCTGGCAGCGGCGACATCCCGAGATCGAATATCGCGTGAGCGTTTCCCCAACTTGCGAAAGCCTCGGCGATCTCGCCGACACGACGATCTATCGCGTCGTGCAGGAGGCCCTCAGCAACGCCGTGCGGCACGGCAAGCCCGCTCGCATCGGTGTGTCGATCGCCCCAGCGCCCGACCATGACCCGGGGCACGGCGGCGTGATCGTCGAGATCATCGACGATGGCCAAGGCAAGCGCGAGTCGTCCGGTGTCGGATACGGTCTCCTCGGGATGGGCGAGCGCGTCCGGGCGCTCGGTGGCCATTTGACCCTAAGCAACCGGCCCGGCGGCGGCTTTGCCGTGACAGCGGTCTTGCCGGACTCCTCGCCACGGGGGCTGCAGACGGTTCCCTTACAGGGTGCTGCACAATGAAGCTCCTGATTGTCGACGATCATCCGGTTGTCCGGGCAGGCCTGCGGCGCCTGCTCGCAGCCGAACCACAGATCGAGATACGAGAGGCGGCCACCGGCCAACTAGCGCTTGGCCTGTTCAGGGAGTTTCGACCCGACCTCGTGCTCTTGGACTTGAACCTGCCGGGCATCAGCGGCCTGGAGGTGATCGGCCGGATCAAGGCCGAGGACGCCAAGGCGCGCATCCTGGTCTTGAGCATGCACGACAATCCGACGTATGTGGCGCGCGCGCTGCAAGCGGGCGCCAAAGGCTATGTCAGCAAGAGCGCGCCACCTGATCAGATCCTCGAAGCGCTCAACCGCGTGGCCGCTGGCCACACCTACATCGAGCATGCGATCGCGCAAGAGCTCGCGCTGCGGAATATCCAGGCCTCTCCGCATCCCCTGAAGGACCTGTCGTCGCGCGATCTCGAGATCCTACGCCTGCTCGGCGAGGGTGCGAGCTTGCCTCAAATCGCGGATGCGATCGGCGTCAGCTACAAGACCGTCGCCAACCATTGCAGCCAGATGAAGGCCAAGCTTGGCGCGGCGCGCACCGCGGACCTGATCCGTATCGCGATTTCCCATGGCATCAGCAGCCGCGATACCGGGCCTGCCGACACGGTTGCTGAGCCCAATCTGCGATCCTAGGGTCGTCCGGCATACGGCGCCCCGGCGCCGTCGCGAGGCTCAGCCCTTGACGCCGCCCATGGTCAGGCCCGCGGTCATGCGGCCGCGGAACACGTAGTAGATCGCGACCGGCGGGAGCGCATAGATGATCGCGGTCGCCATCATGTAGTTCCACGGCGCCTCGTCGCTGTTGAGAAACTGCGCCAGCGCAACCGGCACCGTCATGGTCTGCTTCGAGGACAAGAGCAGGAACTGGTAGAGGTACTCGTTCCAGGCAAGCAGCAGCGCATAGGTGCCGACCGCGACCAACGCCGGCGCCATCAGGGGCAGGTAGATCCTGGTGTACACCTGGAAGGGCGATGCGCCGTCGATGCGCGCCGCCTCGTCGAGCTCGATCGGGATGCTGACGGCGTACTGCTGGAAGATGAAGATCGCGTAGGGCGTCGCGAAGGTGACCTCGGCGGCGATCACCGCCCACAGATTGTTCGACAGGCCGTAGATCGACATGATCCGGTAGAACGGGATCGCGATGAACGACGCCGGGATCACGTAGGTCAGCAGCGCGGCGTTGCTGAGCACCCAGCCGTAGCGGACGCGCATCCGGCCAATCGCGAAGCTAGCGAGCGAGCCGATGAACAGCGTGAAGAATACGGTCGCGACGCCGATGTAGAGGCTGTTGCCGAACTGCTCCCAGAAATACTCGAGGTACCAGTAGCCCTGGGTGACGACGATCCAGAAACTGTCGAGCGACGGCGTCTCCGGCCAGATCGTGTTGGTGAACACGTCGCCCTTCTAGCCGCCGCGCAGCCGGGACGGCCGTCGCGGCGCGCCCGGTAGTCTCGCTGTCCGCTAGGGCCGCGGTCAAAGCGCGACCTCGGTGGTGCGCAGCTTGCGCATCAGGATGAGGACCAGCGGGATCATCAGCGGCAGCGCCGTCAGGACCGCCGCGACGCCGAGATCAGGCCGCGCGACGTCGAAGGCGTTGCGGATGCCCAATGTCGCCAGCACGTGGGTCGACAGCGCCGGCCCACCGCCCGAGACGAAGAACACCGAGTTGAAGTCGCCCAGGGTGAAGATGGTCGAGAGCAAGGTGCAGACGAGATAGAGGTTGGCGAGCAACGGGAAGGTGACGTGCGCGAAGCGACGTACGCCGGTGGCGCCGTCGACCTCGGCCGCCTCGTAGAGCTCGGTCGGGATCGCCATGCGGCCGGCGAGCAGGATCACGGTCCAGAACGGCATCCACTTCCAGATGTGCGACCAGATCACCGAGCCGAGCGACAGCCCGCGCGAGGTCTCGATCCAACCCGGACCGTCGAAATCGAACACGTTCCACAGGAAATTGTTGATCAGACCCCACTGGCCGTTGAGCATCCAGTGGATCGAGATGAACGACGGCAGCGCGGGCATCGCCCACGGCAGCACGAAGACCAGCAGCAGGCCCGGGGTCCACCAGCTGCGGCGCATGAAGAAGCCCGACAGCAGCAGCGCCCCGAACATCTTCAGGTTCACGCCGATCCCGACATAGAGGATCGTGTTCACCACGGTGCGCTGATAGATCGGATCCTCGAACAGCTCTTCGTAAAGGTGCGGGCTGGAGCCGAGCCAGGCGCCGAACGCCACGGGATAGGCGACGAACGCCACGAACAGCGCGATGTAGGGGATCGTGAAGGCAATCGCCCAGGCGAACTCCGAGCCCTGCAGGCCGCCGCGCCACGTCCGCAGCCACTACCGGCGCCCCGCGAGGGGGCGACCGGCGTCGAACACCTGGGTGCTTGCCATCGTGCGTTCCTCAGCTCGACGCGATCGGATACCTGGCGAGGATGGAGGCCATCCGCTTCAGCGCCTTGTCGGTGGCAGCTTGCGGCGTCATCCCCTCCTTGATGACGTCGGCCGCCGCGATGCCCCAGATCTGCTGCGCGTTGCACTCGGCGTAGCCGGGGTTGAAGCTCGGATAGTTGGGCGCCGTCGGGCCGAGCATGGCCTCGGTGGCGTACGCCGTGCGGTGCGGATCCTCCTTCAGCCAGAACGGGTCGCTCTTCACGACCTCCGGATACGGCGGCAGCCAGCGCCCGAGCCCGGTCTTCAGGTATTCATTCACCACCTTCGGCTGGATCATGTACTTGAGGAATTCCTTGGCGACCGGGATGTTCTTCGCGGTCTTGGCGATGAAGGCGCCGGACGCCCCGAGCAACGCCGGCATCTCCTTGCCGGCGTTGTCGAGCGTCAGGCCCCTCGTCACCACATCGTCGTACTCAGCCTTCTTGCCGCTCGATAACAGCGAGACCTCGGGCGAGATCGTGCCGTCGAGATCCATCAGGATCTGCTTGGCGTGGAAGGCGTTGTTGTCGTCGGCGTCGCTCCAGCTCAGCGCGCCCGGCGGCACGTAGCCTTCCTTGAAGGACGTGGTGATGTAGGTCAGCGCCTTGATCACCGCCTCCTTGATCTGCGGGTCGTCGAGATGCGCCCGGCCGTCTGCCGTGACGATGCCGTTGCCACCATTGGCGATCATGAAGTGATGGAAGGTATTGTTGCCGTCGGCCGGGCCCGTTGTCGTCGGTTGCAAACCATGCACGTAGATGCCGCGTATGGTCTTGCGCAGCTCCTTCTGCATCGGCTTGAAGAAGTCCCAGAAGGCGTCCCAGGTCTTGGGCGCGTCGGCCAGCTTGAAGCCCGCTTTCTCGACCAACGAGCCCCAGATGTGGAACGGCAGCACGGCCGTCTTGACGGGGACGTAGTAGACGCGCCGCTGCTTGGTCACGTTGTTGTAGTACTCCGACGCCAGCAGCGCCGTCGGATGGTAGTGCGCCTTCTGGGTGTCGACGACGTCGGTCAGCTCGACCAGCTTGTCGTTCCAGGCGTTCTGCGGCACGACCGCCTGCTCGGCAATGTCGTGCATCATGATGTCCGGGGTGTCGCCGCTGGTCAGGCCCGCGACGATCTTCTGCATCGCCGGCCCGAACGGGATCAGGCTGTAGTCGATCTTGTTGCCGCTCGCCTTCTCGTAGTCGGCGACCAGCTTCTTGAAGGCTTCGTCCTCTTCCTTGACGAAACCCTGGACCCACAGGACGGTCGTCGTCTTGGCCTGCGCGTTGGCGATGTAGGGTCGTCCGATCGCTCCGGCCGCGGCGACCGCCAGCGAGCCACGAAGCACTGAACGCCTGCTTGGATGACGCATGTTTAGGTCTCCTCACCTGTTTTTATTCGCCGCCGGCACGCCCTTGCCGGCTCCATCGCCGTGACGGTTCACCCTTCGGGGGCCGGTCATGGCGGAGCTTCGGGCAGGCCGCTGTACCTGCGCCGCTGCTCCAGCCCAGCCGCCTCAGGGGGAAGGCCCGCAGGCATTGTATAGAAGCCATGCCGATTTGTCCCGGCACGATTGCCGCAGTCCCCCGGACCGGCGCCGCCCATCTTTGCCCACCCGGGGGGCCGCCCCGGCCGCGCGCTACCCCCTGACGCCGCCCGCGGTCAGGCCGGCCGCCATGTAACGGCGCAGGCCGTAGAAGATCGCCACCGGCGGCAGCGCATAGACGATGGCGGCGGCCATCATATAGTTCCACGGCGCCTCGTCGCTGTCGAAGAACTGCTCGATCGCGACCGCCACCGTCATGTTGCGCGGCGAGGACAGCAGCAGCCATTGGTAGAGGTACTCGCCCCAGGCGAGCAGCAGGGCGTAGGTCCCGACCGCCGCCAGCGCCGGCGCCATCAGGGGCAGGTATATGCGCAGGTAGACCTGGGCGAGCGACGCGCCGTCGACCCGCGCCGCCTCGTCGAGCTCGAACGGGATCAGCCGGGCGTACTGCTGCAGGGTCAGGATCGCGAACGGGGTGGCGAACGCGACCTCGGCCGCGACCACCGTCAGAAGATTGTCGGTCAGCCCATAGGCGTGCGCGACGCGGTGGAACGGGATCACCATCAGGGACGCCGGGATCACGTAGGTGAGGAGCGCGATATTGGTCAGCAGCCAGCCCTTGCGCAGCCGCGTTCGGCTGACCGCGAAGCTGGCGAGCGAGCCGATCACGACGGTCAGGACCATGGTCGCCAGACCGATGTAGAGGCTGTTGGCGAATTGGTGCCAGAAGTGCTCAAGGTACCAGTAGCCCTCGGTCCAGACCATCCGGAAGCTCTCGAGGGTCGCTTCGTTCGGCCAGATGACGCCGGCGTATTCGATGTCGCCTTCATCGTCGAGCGCGATCAGCAGCATGTTGTAGACCGGCAGCAGCGACCAGATCATCAGCAGCAGGGCGAGCAGCGCCGATGACGCCTCGACCGCGATCCAGCGCAGCCGGCGGCGCAGCCGGCGCACCGGCCGGACGGGCGGGCGCGCGACGCTCACAGCTGCACCCCGCGGGTCTGCAGGCGGCGCATCAGCATGATCACGAGCGGGATCAGCACCGGCAAGCTCGACAGCGCTGCCGCCACGCCGAGCGACGGCCGGGCGACCGTGAAGGCATAGCGGACGCTGATCGTCGACAGCACTTCCGAGGACCGCGCCGGCGCCCCGCCGGAGACATAGAACACGGTGGTGAAGTCGCCGAGCGTCCAGATGGTCGAAAGCAGCGTACAGACGAGATAGATGTTGGCGAGCAACGGAAAGGTGACATGGACGAAGCGCTTGATGCCGGTGGCGCCGTCGACGTCGGCCGCCTCATGCAGCTCCTGCGGGATCGCCATCCGGCCGGCGAGCAGGATCACGGTCCAGAACGGCAGCCACTTCCAGATGTAGGCGACGATATTGGAGCCCAGCGCGAGCCAGCGATCATTGAACCAGATCGGGCCGTCGACACCAATCACCGCCAACAACAAGCTGTCGAGAAACCCCTGCTCGCCGATCAACATCCAGTGGATGGAGAGAAAGGCGGGAATCGCCGGCAGGGCCCAGGGCAGGATGAAGATGACCAGCGTGGCCTTGATCCACCATCGGCGCCGCATGAAGAACCCGGACAACAGCAACGCCAGGAACATCTTCAGATTGACGCCGACGCCAACGAACAGCGCGGTGTTGACCAGCGTCCGGACGTAGAGCGGGTCCTCGACCAGCTCGGCGTAGAGCGATGGCGCGCTGCCCATCCACAGCCCGGACACGACTGGATAGAGCACGAAGGCAAGGAACACCGCGGCGTAGGGCGCGAGGAAGGCGACCGTCCAGATGAAATCCGAGCTGTGCAGGAGGCCGTGCCCGGCGCGCCGCCGCCGGCCGCCCGCGGTCGATCTTCCGTCTGCAGGAACCTGGCGCGTGACGCCCATCTATCGCGCCGCCTTCGCCTCGAACCCCGGGCGCGGCACCAGGCCGAGCAGCATGCAGTCGAAACCGCCGTCGACCAGCAGCTCGGCGCCGTTGACGTAGCCGGCGCGGTCGGACGCCAGGAACACGACGACGTCGGCGATGTCCTGCGGGCCGCCGACGCGCCGGCTCGCGGTCATCGCCGCGCGTTTCTCGGCGATGCCGGGTGCCTGGTAGAACGCCTCGCTGAGCGGCGTGCGGATCAGGCCCGGGCTGACCGCGTTGCTGCGCACGCCCGATGGGCCCCACTCGGCGGCGATCTGGCGCGCCAGGATCACGACCCCGGCCTTGCTGGCGCTGTAGGCGCCGCTGTTGCTCTGCGGATGGGTCGCCGCGACCGAGGCGATGTGCACGATGCTGCCCCGCCCGGCCTGGCGCATGTCGCGGCCGAACGCCTGGGCGCACAACAGGTAGCCGGTCAGGTTGACGGCGAGCACGGCGTTCCAGTCCGCGAGCGATACGGAGTCCAACGGCCCGGCGCGCAGCATGCCGGCGTTGTTGACCAGCACGTCGCAGGCCCCGAGCTCGCGGCGCACCGCGTCGGCCGCCGCCGCGACGTTGGCGGGATCGGACGTATCGCAGGCGATCGCCAGCGCCTTGGCGCCGGCGGCGCGGAGCTCGGCGGCCGCGGCGTCGATGCCGGCCTTGTCGCGGTCGAGCAGGGCGACCGGCGCACCGGCCTGCGACAGCGACCCCGCGGTCGCCCGGCCGATGCCGCTGGCCGCGCCGGTGACGACGCAGACGCGGCCCCGCAGGCCCAACCAATCGAATCCCCCGTCCATGGCGACCTCGCTCCCTGCCCTCGGATGGCTCGCGAAAACCCCGTCGCCGCAAGGGTCGCACGCCCGGGTATGGGGATCGAGTCGGGCGGCGTGGTATACAGAGGGAGGGGCCCACTGCCTCACCCTTCCCCCGCGGCTCCGCCGCGCGGGCCCTTCCCTCTCCCGCCCTGCGGGAGAGGGTGACAAGCGCAGCAAGCCGGGTGAGGGCCTGCATTTCGCCTGCATTTGCAGGACAACGGGTGGCACGATGCTTTTGGGTGGCCTTGGATGATCCCGCGTTACAGCCGCGCCCAGATGGTCAAGATCTGGGCCCCCGAGAATCGCTACAAGATCTGGCTGGAGATCGAGACCTTGGCCGCCGAGGCGATGGCCGAGCTCGGCACCATCCCGAAATCCGTGCCGGCGGCACTGCGGGCGCGCGGGCGATTCGAGGTGGCCCGCATCGACGAGATCGAGGCCGAGACCAAGCACGACATGATCGCCTTCCTGACCAACGTCGCCGAGCATGTCGGCGCCGAAGCGCGCTTCATGCACCAGGGCATGACGTCGTCCGACGTGCTCGACACCTGCCTGGCGGTCCAGCTCGCGCAGGCGACCGCGGTACTCCTTGAAGACCTGGATAAGCTCCTCGCCGTGCTGCAGCGTCGAGCGCTGGAGCACAAGCACACGCTGACCGTCGGGCGCAGCCACGGCATCCACGCCGAGCCGACCACGTTCGGCCTCAAGCTCGCCGGCCACTACGCCGAGTTCCGGCGCAACCGCGCGCGGCTGGAGGCGGCGCGCGCCGAAATCGCGACCTGCGCGATCTCGGGCGCGGTCGGCACGTTCGCGCACGTTGATCCCCGGGTTGAATCCTACGTCGCCCAAAAGCTTGGCCTGGCCGTCGAACCGGTCTCGACCCAGGTGATCCCGCGCGACCGCCACGCCGCCTATTTCGCGACCCTGGCAGTCATCGCGTCGGGCATCGAGCGCCTGGCGACCGAGATCCGCCATCTGCAGCGCACCGAGCTGCGCGAGGCGGAAGAATTCTTCTCGGCCGGCCAGAAGGGCTCGTCGGCGATGCCGCACAAGCGCAACCCGATCTTGTCGGAGAACCTGACCGGCTTGGCGCGCGTCGTGCGCGCCGCCGTGATCCCGGCGCTCGAGAACGTCGCGCTGTGGCACGAGCGCGACATCTCGCACTCCTCGGTCGAGCGCATGATCGCGCCCGACACCACCGTGACGCTCGACTTCGCGCTGGCGCGCCTGACCGGGCTGATCGACAAGCTGGTCGTCTATCCCGAACGCATGCGCGACAACCTCGAGCGCCTGGGCGGCCTGGTGCATTCGCAGCAGGTGCTGCTGGCGCTGACCCAGGCCGGCGTCGGCCGCGAGGACGCCTACGCCGCCGTGCAGCGCTGCGCCATGGAGTCGTGGCGCCAAGGCACGTCGTTCCGCGATCTGCTGGCCGCCGATCCGAGCGTTGGCAAGGCGCTGTCGGCGACCGCGCTCGACCGGCTGTTCGACCTCGACCAGCACACCCGCCAGGTCGAAACGATTTTTGCGCGCGTGTTCGGACCCGAGGCCAAGGACGACGCCGCCACGGTCAAGCCGTTCCGCAAGGTGCGGGGAGCCACGCGCGCGTCCTGAGCGCCCCCGCCGATGTGCACCGTCGTCCTCCTGCTGCGGCCGGGCCACGAATGGCCGGTGCTGATCGGCGCCAACCGCGACGAGCTCGGCGACCGGGCGTGGGATGCGCCGGCGCACCACTGGGCCGACCGGCCCGAGGTGGTCGCCGGGCGCGACCGCGTGGCCGGCGGCAGCTGGCTCGGGCTCAATGACCACGGCGTGGTCGCCGCCGTGCTCAACCGGCGCGGCACGCTCGGGCCGGATCCGGACAAGCGCTCGCGCGGCGAACTCGTGCTCGAGGCGCTCGACCACGCCGATGCGGTCGCCGCCGCCCAGGCGCTCGGCGACCTGGCGCCCGACAGCTACCGCGGCTTCCACCTGGTGATCGCCGACAACCGGGATGCCTATTGGTTGAAGAACACGGCCGGCCGCGTCACCGTCACCGAGCTGCCGCCCGGCGTCACGATGCTGACTGCGCTCGAGGCGCGCAACACGCTCGCCCATCCCCGGATCGCCCGCCATCTGCCGCGGTTCGAGGCCGCCCCGCCGCCGGACCCCAGCACCGGCGACTGGGCGCCCTGGACCGACATCCTGGCCGCCCAGGCCGGCGCCGAGCCCGAGGACGCCATGACGATCGTGCCCGCGCAGCCCGGCGGCTACGGCACCCTGTCGAGCGCGCTGATCGCCCTGCCGGCGCGGCCGAGCCGCCGGATTCGGCCGGTTTTCCTGTTCGCCGCCGGTCGTCCCGGCGCGGTACCCTATCGGCCGGTCGAGCCGATTTGAGGGGGCCGCGAAAGTGGGAGCCCCTTCATTGTTTTGCCCCCCTGCTGCTGCTATATCTCGCCAGAGACCAGCCGCCGTCGCGGCCCTCCCCGCGCCTCGTCGCGCGCGGGCTTGCTCCCTGGGACACTTGGCCTGATGGCGCGACGCAGACGTATCTACGAAGGCAAGGCGAAGGTGCTCTTCGAGGGCCCGGAGCCCGGGACGCTCGTCCAGTATTTCAAGGACGACGCCACCGCCTTCAACAACTCGAAGCACGGCATCATCAGCGGCAAGGGCGTGCTCAACAACCGCATCTCGGAATACCTGATGCTGCGGCTGGCCGAGATCGGCGTGCCGACCCATTTCGTCCGGCGCCTCAACATGCGCGAGCAGCTGGTGCGCGAGGTCGAGATCATTCCCATCGAGGTCGTGATCCGCAACATCGCGGCGGGCTCGCTGTGCAAGCGCTTCAAGATCGAGGAGGGCACGACGCTGCCGCGCTCGATCGTCGAGTACTATTACAAGTCCGACGAGCTCGGCGATCCGCTGGTCTCCGAGGAGCACATCACCGCGTTCGGCTGGGCGACCACCCAGGACATCGACGACATGCTGGCGCTCGGCCTCAGGATCAACGACTTCCTGACCGGGCTCTTCCTCGGCGTCGGGCTGCGCCTGGTCGACTTCAAGCTCGAGTTCGGCCGGCTCTACGAGAACGAGGAAGTGCGCGTCGTCGTGGCCGACGAGATCAGCCCGGACAATTGCCGGCTGTGGGACGCGAAGACCAACGAAAAAATGGACAAGGACCGCTTCCGCAACGACCTGGGCAACGTCAAGGAGGCCTACCAGGAGGTGGCGCGCCGGCTCGGCGTGCTGTCCGAGGCCGACATCGATCTCAAAACGCCGCGCGTGGTGAACTAGGCCTTGAAGGCGCGGGTCCATATCACGCTCAAAACCGGGGTGCTCGACCCTCAAGGCAAGGCGATCGCCCACGCGCTGGCAGACCTCGGCTTCGCCGGGGTCGAGGACGTCCGCCAGGGTAAGTACATCGAGATCGATCTCGCCGACACCGACGCGGCAGCGGCGAAGAGCCGGGTGGAATCGATGTGCCAGCGCCTGCTGGCGAACACCATCGTCGAGGACTACAAGGTCGAGCTGACTGGTTAGATGAAGTCCGCAGTCATCGTCTTCCCGGGATCCAATCGCGAGCGCGACGCCGCGGCAGCGCTGACCGAGATCGCGGGCCGCGCGCCCCAGATGGTCTGGCATCGCGACACCAGCCTGCCCGACGTCGACTTGATCGTGATCCCGGGCGGCTTCTCCTACGGCGACTATCTGCGCACCGGCGCGATCGCCGCGCACTCGCCGATCATGGCCGAGGTCAAGCGCGCGGGGGCGCGCGGCGTCCACGTGCTCGGCATCTGCAACGGCTTCCAGATTCTGACCGAGGCCGGGCTGCTGCCCGGTGTGCTGCTGCGCAATGCCGCGCTGAAGTTCGTCTGCCGCGAGGTCGGCCTCAAGGTCGAGACCTCGAACAGCCCGTTCACCCGCGCCTACAACGCCGGCCAGGTGCTGCGCGTGCCGGTGGCGCACGGCGACGGCAACTACTTCGCCGACGACGCCACGGTGAAGCGGCTCGAGGACGCGGACCGCATCGCCTTCCGCTACGAGGCGCTCAACGGCGAGGCGACCGAGCGGGTCAACCCCAACGGCTCGCGCGCCGGCATCGCGGGGGTGCTCGATGCGTCGCGCCGCACCCTCGGGCTGATGCCGCATCCCGAGAACGCCATCGAGCCGCTGCTCGGCTCGACCGACGGCCGCGGCCTGTTCACCAGCCTGGTCCAGACCCTGTCGTGAGCACGCGACCGGCGACCGAAGCCGACGCGCTCGAGTTCGGGCTCAAGGCCGACGAGTTCGCGCGCATCGTCCAGCGGCTCAACCGCACGCCCAACCTGACTGAGCTCGGCATCTTCTCGGTGATGTGGAGCGAGCACTGCTCCTACAAGTCGTCGCGCCGCCATCTGAAGACCTTGCCGACCAGCGCGCCGCACGTGATCTGCGGCCCCGGCGAGAACGCCGGCGTGATCGACATCGGCGACGGCCAGGCCGCGGTGTTCAAGATCGAGAGCCACAACCACCCGTCGTTCATCGAACCTTATCAAGGCGCCGCAACCGGCGTCGGCGGCATCATGCGCGACGTCTTCACGATGGGGGCGCGGCCGATCGCCAATCTGAACGCGCTGCGCTTCGGCGCGCCCGATCATCCCAAGACGCGCCATTTGTTGGCCGGGGTGGTTGCTGGAATCGGCGGCTACGGCAACTGCATGGGCGTGCCGACGGTCGGCGGCGAGTGCACCTTCCACCCGTCCTACAACGGCAACATCCTGGTCAACGCCATGACGGTCGGCATCGCGCCCGCCGACCGCATCCTCTACGCCACCGCGAGCGGCGCCGGGAATCCGGTGATCTATGTCGGCGCCAAGACCGGGCGCGACGGCATCCACGGCGCCACCATGGCCTCCGCGGAGTTCAACGAGGGCTCGGAGCAGTTGCGTCCGACGGTGCAGGTGGGCGACCCCTTCACCGAGAAGCTGCTCCTCGAAGCCTGCCTCGAGATCATGCGCACCGACGCCCTGGTCGGT
>JACQAI010000637.1 GCA_016195115.1 Pseudomonadota bacterium | reverse complement strand
GGGGCGCCGGCCACGGCGTCGGCAGCATCGTCGCCGTGCTGCCGGTGGCGGCATGCGTCGACCGCATCGAGGCGGAGTACCGCGCGGCGCTCGACGCGCTGGGCGCCGCGACGGCGCCGTTCGCGGCCCTGGCCGCCGCCGCCGGCAGCACCGTGTCGATGCTGCCGACGCCTTGGCCGGCGCCCCAGATGTCGCGCCAGGCCCTCGGCCGCGACGACCGGCCGGCCTTGTAGTCCATGCGCCCCTTGTCGCCGGCCGGCAGGTTGTCGGGATCGAGCCCGGCCGCCGCGATGCTCGGCCTGAGGTAGTTGCCGTGCACGCCGGAGAACAGGTTGGTGTAGACGATGTCCTTGGCGCTGGTCGCGACGATCATCTGCTTGTAGCGCGGGTCGGCGCGCGACTCCTCGGTCGCGATGAAACGCGTGCCCATGTAGGCCAAGTCGGCACCGAGCGCGATCGCGCCCAGCACGCCGCGACCGGTCGTGATCGCGCCCGACAGGATGATGGTGCCGTCGAAGATCCGCCTGACCTCCGCCAAGAGCGCAAACGGGCTCAGCGGCCCGGCATGGCCGCCGGCGCCCGCGCACACCAGGATCAGGCCGTCGACGCCCTGCTCGATCGCCTTCTCGGCGTGGCGCAGGCTGATGACGTCGTGGAACACCAGGCCGCCGTAGGAGTGTGCCGCCTCGACGACGTCGCCCGGCGGCCTGAGGCTGGTGATGATGATCGGCACGCGGTGCGCCAGACAGGTCGCCATGTCGACCTCGAGGCGCTGGTTCGAGCCGTGGACGATCTGGTTGACCGCGAACGGCGCGACGCGGCGCTCGGGGTGGGCGGCCTGGTAGGCGGCGAGCTCGCTCTGGATCTGCGCCAGCCAATCCTCGAGGCGCTCGGGCTCGCGGGCGTTGAGCGCCGGAAAGCTGCCGACGATGCCGGCCTTGGATTGGGCGATCACGAGCTCGGGGCCCGAGACCATGAACATCGGCGCGCCGATCACCGGCAGCCGCAAGCGGCCTTGCAACAACGCGGGAATCGGCATCGGGTCCGCCCTGGTGTCGTGTCGGCGGCAATATTAGGGCGGCGTCTGCGGTCGCGACCAGCCCTCTGGAGCCCGCGCGCGGGGCCGGCTAGCATGCCCGGGCAATGGAGGGAACGCGCGCATGACCATCAAGGGCAAGGCCTTTATCGCCGGGATCTTCGAGCATCCCACCCGCAAGGCCGACGACAAGACATTGGCCCAGCTCCACGCCGAGGTCGCCAAGGGCGCGCTCGACGACGCCGGCCTGGGCATCCGCGATGTCGATGCCTATTTCTGCGCCGGCGACGCGCCGGGTCGCGGCGTGCTGTCGATGGTCGACTATCTCGGCCTCAAGGTGCGCCACGTCGACGGCACCGACAGCGGCGGCACCTCCTATCTCATCCACATGGGCCACGCCGCCGAGGCGATTGCCGCCGGCAAGTGCAAGGTCGCGCTCATTACCCTGGCCGGCCGGCCGCGCTCCGAGGGCCAGGCGACCGGCACCGCGCCGCGCGCCGCCACCAGCGACACCCCCGAGGGCTCGTTCGAATATCCCTACGGCCCCGCGACCGCCAACATGTACGCGCTGTGCGCGCAGCGCCACATCTACGAATACGGCACGACCAGCGAGCAGCTCGCCTGGGTCAAGGTCGCGGCGTCGCATCACGCCCAGCACAATCCGCACGCCATGCTGCGCGACGTCGTCACCGTCGAGGACGTCGTCAACTCGCCGATGATCGCCGACCCGCTGCACCGGCTCGACTGCTGCGTGATCAGCGACGGCGGCGGCGCCATCGTGATGACCACGCCGGAGATCGCCAAGAGCCTGAAGCGGCCGCGCGTCAAGCTGATCGGCCAGGGCGAGGCGATCAAGCATCCAATGGGCGGCAAGGTCGACCTGACCTATTCGGCCGCGGTGTGGTCGGGCCCGGTCGCGTTCGCCGAAGCCGGCGTGAAACCGGCGGACATGAAATACGCCTCGATCTACGACAGCTTCACGATCACCGTGGTGATGCAGCTCGAGGACCTCGGCTTCTGCGAGAAGGGCAAGGGCGGTCGCTTCGTCGCCGACGGCAACCTGATCTCGGGGGTCGGCAAGCTGCCGTTCAACACCGACGGCGGCGGGCTGTGCAGCAACCATCCGGCCAACCGCGGCGGCTTGACCAAGGTCCTCGAAGCGGTGCGCCAGCTGCGCGGCGAGGCCCACCCCAAGGTGCAGGTGAAGAACTGCGATCTGGCGCTGGCGCACGGCACCGGCGGCACCCTGTCGAGCCGGCACGGCGGCTCGACCGTCATCATGGAACGGGAGTAACGCCGATGGCCATGGCTCAAGACCGCAAGATCCCGGCGCCGACCCCCAACCTGGAGACCCAGGCGTTCTGGGACGCCGCCGCGCAGGGCAAGCTCGTCGTCAAGTCGTGCACGGCGTGCAAGGAGCTGCACCACTATCCGCGCGCGCTCTGCCCGCACTGCTTCAGCGACAAGACCGAATGGAAGCAGATGTCCGGCAAGGGCAAGATCTACAGCTACACGGTGATGCGCCGCGCGCCGGTGCCGTATGCGATCGCCTACGTCACGCTCGACGAGGGCGTCACGATGCTGACCAACATCGTCGATTGCGACCTCGACAAGCTGACGATCGGCCAGGCGGTCTCGGTCGTGTTCAAGCCGACCGATGGCGGCCCGCCGATGCCGATGTTCAAGCCGGCGTGACGGGAGCAGCCGGACACCGGACCTCCGCCATCTGGCGTAGCATTTGTAATGTTTGGCGCCGCATTTGTAATGAATGAATTAAGCCTCTGCGCAATACGATCGCCGATGTGTTGTGCGGGAGGGGAACGTGCTGCGGTCGGGCGAATGCGGTCCGGGTCGAAGCTTTGGAATTAGCGTAAGTTCGTCGATCTGTTTCGGAGTGTTGTGCGGCATCGCGGCGTTGGCGCCACCGGCAAGCGCGGGCAACGTCGTCGTCGCCTCCTACGATCCGCGCTACTACTACCCGCCGAACCCCTACTACTATCCGCCGCCGCCGACCTACTACTACCAACCGCCGCCGACCTATTACTACGCGCCGCCGCGCTACCCACCGCCGCCGGTCTCCTACGCCGCGCCGCCGAGCTATCGCTACCCGCCGCCGTCTTATCCGCCGCCCCGGTACGCGCCGCCGCAGGCCTACGCGCCGCCGCAGGCCTACGCGCCGCCACCGCGCCCCGCAGCGCCGCCGAGCTACACGACGCCGCCTCCGGCCTATGCGCCGCCGCCGCAAGCCAATGCCGCGCCGCCGCCGAGTTACTACGCCCGCCCGCCGCAGACCTACGCGCCGCCACCCGCTTACGCGCCACCACCAGCCACCTATGTGCCGCCGCCGGCGCCTTCTTATGCGCCGCCGCAAGTCAACGCCGCACCGCCGCCCCCGGCCGTGATGGCGCCGAGCGCGCCACCGGTGGTCGAGCAGGCCGATGCGCCGCTGTTGGCCGAGCCGCCGCCGGTCGAGCCACCCGCGGTGGCGCCGGCGCCGCCCGCGGCGATCGCACCGATCCCGCTGCCGATCGCGCCGCCGCGAACCGCGCGTGCCGTGGCGCCGCCGCCGCCCGACGCCGCGGCGCCGGTGCTGCCGCCGCGCGACATCATGATCGAGCCCGCGCCGCCGGCGGTGGCTCCCGGCACGCCGTGGCAGGGCGAGGAGCCGGCCGCCGCAATAACCCGCGAGCTCGAAGATCACGCCGCCAGCGCCGGCGCGCCGGCCGCGGTTGCGGCGTCGCGTGGCACGCCACCGCTCGTTTTGGCAGCGCTGCCACCCCCGCCGCCCGTGGTCGCGGCGATGCCGGTCGCACCGCCAGCGGCGGTCGCGGCGCGGCAGCCCGACCCGCCGACCATGGGCTATCTGCCCGATCCGCCGCCGTCGCCGCGCAGCAAACCCACCGCCACCGCGTCGATCGACCGGGACCAGGCAAAGGCCGACCCGCCGACCATGGGCTATTTCCCGGCGGTGCCGCCGCCGCCGCGCGACGTGGCCGAGGAGGAAGCGCCGCCGCCGCTCGCCGCGCCGCGCACGCCGGTGCAGACGGGCCGCCTGATGCCGCCGGGCAAGACCACGACCGTCGCCAAGAGCGCGGCCGTGGCCAAGAGCAAGATCTAGCCGGCGACCGCTTCCTTCGCCGCGGCGACGAACGCCGCGACCTTGCCGAGATCTTTGCCGGAACCGTCGGGTCGGTCGGTGCGCGTCTTGGAATCGACGCCGTGGGGCTGCACCGCGGCGATCGCCGCGGCGACGTTCTCGGGATCCAGCCCGCCGGCGAGGATCGCCGGAATCGGTACGGTCTGGACGATGGTTCGGCTGATCGTCCAGTCGTGGATGCGTCCAACCGCGCCGATTTGCTTATCGCCGGGCGTGTGGCTGTCGAGCAGCAGGAAGTCGGCGATGCCCTCGTAGGCCTGCGCGAGCGCGACGCTGTCGGCGTCGATCACCGGGATCGAGCGCATCAAAGGCAGGCGCGGGAACTGCTCTTTCAACTCGCGCACGGCGTCGACCGTGAGGAGCTCGATCGCGGCGCCCAGATGGAGGATATCCGGCCGTGCCTCGGCGATGACGCGCGCGATCAGCTCGGGATCGGCGGACAGCGACAGCACCACCCGCTTCCGCTCGGTCGGCAGCACCGCGAAGATCGCGCGCGCCGCGTCGGGGCTGACCTCGCGGGGAAACGCGCCGTCGCCGACCAGCACGCCGATATGGTCGACCTCCATGGCCGAGAGCGCGCGCGCCTCGGCCGGCGTCGTGACTTCATAGATCTGGACGATCATGCGCGCGCGCTCAGCCCCATCGTCTCGGCGAACCATTCGATCTGTTCGCGCATCTCGGCGACCGTATCGGCTGGGAACATCAGGGCGCAACAGTGGTCGACGCCGATCTCGGCGAGTTGGCCGACTTTCTCGCGCACCAGCTCGGGCGAGCCGACCAGGTTGGCGGTGACCTGCTGGGAGAGGTCGCGGCCGGTGTAGTTCAGCGAGATGCGGTGCGCCACCAGGTCGCTCGCCATGTAGCGCTGCTCGGCGGCTTCCGCGGTCTTGGCCAGGGTGACGGAGAACTGCGGCGCGATCTCGATGTCGCCCGGCGCGCGGCCGAGCTCGGCGGCGCGGCGCTTGAGCAGCTGGATGCGCTCGGCGAGCTCGGGCCACGGCCGCCAGCCGGGCAGCCAGCCGGCGCCCCAGCGCGCCGCGCGCTCGACGGCGTTCAAGTTGTGGCCGCCGATGAAGATCGGGAACGGGTTCTGGCGCGGCTTCGGGAACATCTCGAGATCGCGGTAGGCGTAGTGCTTGCCCTCGAAATTGAGCACGCGCTCGGTGAACGCCGCGCGCAGCACCGCCAGGCCCTCGTCGAGCAGGTCGCCGCGGCGCGCCTTGAGGCGCGGCGCCCAAGCAGCGAATTCCTCGCGGTAGGCGCCGACCCCGACGCCGAGGATCAGGCGGCCGCCGCTCAACTGATCGAGGGTCGCGGTCTCCTTGGCGAGCCACGCCGGATCGCGCATCGGCAGCACCGCGACCGCGGTGCCGACCTTGAGGCGGGTCGTCGTCGCGGCGACGTGGCCGAGGGTCAGCATGACCTCGTAGAACGCCGGCGGCGTGTCGGGAAATTTTTCGCGCACGTAACGCTGGGTGTTGATGTGGTCGTTGCCCCACGCCGAGTGGTAGCCGAGCCGCTCGCAGAGCTGGCCAAGCGCGACGAAGTCCTCGGGCTTGACGAACGGCACCGGGTGCATGACGCCCTCGAACCCGGTGGGCAGGCTGACGCTGAACTTCATGGCCGGCCTCCGGTTGCCGCCAGCGCGGCGCGCACGTCCTCGGGCGTGTCGGCGCCGCCGACGATCACCTCGTCGAGGCCGATCGCGTGATAGGCCGCGAAGGCCGCGCGCACCTCCGCCGGCGTGCCGCTGGCGGCGTGATGGCGCACCACGGCGTCGTCGACCAGCCGGTCGACCGCGGCCCAGTCCTCGGCCTTGTACGCGGCGCCGAGCGCGGCCTGGTCGAGCATCGTGCCGGCGGCGGCGAGATTGCGCGCATGGTGCGCCCCGCGCAGCACGAAGCCGAGCTTGCGCCGCACCTTGGCGTGGGCGTCGGCGCTGCGCGGCGCGACGCTGGTGTAGACCAGGGCGAGCTTCGCCACGGTCCGCCCGGCGGCGCCGCGCTCGACGTGATCGAGGCACCAGCGGATGAACTTCACCGAGGTCGCGGCGGAGATCAGCACGCCGTCGGCGGCGCGGCCGGCGAGCTCGAGCATCTTGGGGCCCGACGCCGCGAGCACGATCGGCACGCGCCCGGCGCCGTTGACCAGCGCCCGGCCGGCGACCTGAAAGACCTGGCCGTCGTGCTTGACCGGCGCGCCCGCCAGCAGATCGCGCGACAGCGCGATCGCCTCGCCGAGGGTCGCGAGCGGCTGCGGCGCCGCGATCCCGGCGGCGGCGAGGTCGGCCGGCGCGCCGACGCCGAGGCACAAGGTGACGCGTCCCGGATGGAGCTCGTCGAGCGTCGCCGCCGCCATGGCGGCGAACACCGGATGCATGGCGTAGGGGCTGAGTGCCATCAAGGCGACCCGGATGCGCGCGGTCGCGGCGAGTGCCACCGCTGCCGTGGTGATCGGATCCCGCAGGAACAGGTGACTGGCGACCCACAGGGTCGCAGCGCCGCCGGCCTCGGCGATGCGCGCCTGCTCCGCGATGCTCGCGAGCGGCGCGCGGCCGTCGAACGCGACGCCGATCTCAGGCATGGGGATCGAAACCGTAGTGCGTCTTGAGCGCGCGGCACGCCGCATCGAAGTCGCCGTCGGCGAGGCCCGGCGCGGCGCCCAGGGTGCGGTCGGTGGTCGCCGGATCCTTGAGCCCGCCGGCGGTCAGCAGCACGACCACGCGCGCGCCGGCCGCGATCGTGCCGGCGGCGCGCAGCCGCGCGATCGCCGCGAACGGTGCCACCGACGCCGGCTCGGCATAGAGCCCGGTGGCGCGCGCCAGCCGAGCCTGCCAGTGCTCCATCTCGGCGTTGTCGATCGTCACCGCGGCGCCGTCGGTGCGACGCAGCGCGTCGAGCCCCTGCACGGTGCCCTGGTCGGCGCCGATCGACCCTGCGATGGTCGGTTCGTTGCGCTTGCTGACCGGCGGCATGGCGGCGCCGGTGGCCAGCGCGGCGGCGAGCGAGCCCGACACCTCGGCGGCGGCCAGCCTCGGTACGCGATCGATCCAGCCGAGCGCCCGCAGCTCTTCAAAACCCTTCCACATGCCGTAGAGCGCGTCGCCGTAGCACACCGGCAGCACGCACCAGTCGGGCACCGCCCAGCCGCATTGCTCGGCGATCTCGTAGGCGATCGTCTTGTAGCCCTCGATGCCGTAGGGGTTGCTGCCGACCGCCGGGCCGAAATAGGTCGTCGTCGGATACCAGCCGAAGCGCTTGACCCCGGCCGAGACCAAGGTCCAGCGATCGGCCCGGTCGGCGCATTCGAACACCATCGCGCCGTAGGCGCGCATTTGGGTGACCATCGGCCCGACCGCGCCGCGTGTGGTGAAGACGACGCAGGGCAGACCCGCGCGGGCGGCATAGGCGGCCGTCGCGGCGCCGGCGTTGCCCGACGACGACGACGCGATCACCGTGGCGCCGAGCGCGCGCGCCATCGACACCGCCAGGCAGGCGAGCCGGTCCTTGAACGACCAGGTCGGATTGCGCGACTCGTCCTTGACCCACACCGGGCCGAGGCCGAGCGCCGCGACGTCATGCAGCGGCGTCGCGCCCTCGCCGAGCGTGATCGCGTCGGAAGCGGGCAACGGCAGGAAATCGGCAAAGCGCCACAACGAGTTTGGGCCGGCCGGCAACGCGTCGCGCCGCAGGGCGGCGCCTAGTGTCTCGGCATAGCGCACGGTTAGGTTGCTCGGCACGCCGGCGCCGCGGCACGCCGGACAATCGTCCGCATAGTGGGTCAGCGGGTAGTCGGCGCCGCAGCTTATGCAGGCGAGGGCGGCGGGGCGCGGCATCCGCTACCGGTAGCGGTCGGCGCGCGCGTCGGTCAAGAGAGGTTCCGCGAACCCGGGTTGTCAGTGCCGCGGAGGCCGATCAGAATGGCCCCGCCGATGACCCATACCCCCGCAGATCTGCACGCGATCGCCCGCGACATGCCGCTCGACGCGCTGCTCGGCGAGGCCGAGCGGCTGACGCTCGAAGGCCACGGCCGGGTGCTGTCGTACTCGCGCAAGGTCTTCATCCCGCTGACCAAGCTGTGTCGCGACGTCTGCCACTACTGCACCTTTGCCGAGCGGCCGCGGCGCGGCCAGCGCGCCTATCTGAGCCGCGACGAGGTCTTGGCGATCGCGCGTGCCGGCGCTGCCGCGGGCTGCCACGAAGCCTTGTTCACCCTCGGCGACAAGCCCGAGCTGCGCTACCGCGCCGCCGCCGACGCGCTGGCGGAGCTCGGCCATGCCACCACGCTCGAGTACCTGGCGGCGATGTGCCGCGCGGTGCTCGACGAGACCGGGCTGCTGCCGCACGTCAATCCCGGGGTCATGACCGCCGCCGACATCGCCGCCCTGCGGGCCGTGTCGGTGTCGCAGGGCATCATGCTCGAGAGCAGCGCCGAGCGCTTGTGTGAACCCGGCGGCGTCCATCACGGCTCGCCCGACAAGCATCCGGCGGTGCGGCTGGCGACGATCGAAGCGGCGGGCGCCGCGCGCGTGCCGTTCACCAGCGGCATCCTGATCGGCATCGGCGAGACGCGCGAGGAGCGGATCGACGCGCTGCTGGCGCTGCGCGACCTGCACGACCGTCACGGCCATCTCCAAGAGATCATCATCCAGAATTTCCGCGCCAAGCCGGCGACCAAGCGCGCCGCCGCGCCCGAGCCCGACCTCGACGACCTGCTGTGGACCATCGCGATGGCGCGGTTGGTGTTCGGCCCGGACATGAACTTGCAGGCGCCGCCTAACCTCAGCCCGCAGGTCTACCCGCGCCTGATCGCCGCGGGACTGAACGACTGGGGCGGCGTCTCGCCGGTCACCATCGACCACGTCAATCCCGAGGCACCGTGGCCGGCGCTCGCCGCGCTCGAGCAGCGCACGCGCGAGAACGGTCGCGTTCTGGTGCCGCGCCTGGCG
>JACQAI010000636.1 GCA_016195115.1 Pseudomonadota bacterium | reverse complement strand
TGCACGCGCATGTCGAAGTTGCCGCCGAGCTGGATGTCGGTGCCGCGGCCGGCCATGTTGGTCGCGATGGTGACCGCGCCCGGCCGGCCGGCCTGGGCGATGATGAAAGCCTCCTGCTCGTGGTAGCGCGCGTTCAGCACCTGGTGCGGGATCTTGCGCTTCTTGAGCAGCTCGGAGAGATGCTCGGACTTCTCGATCGACACCGTGCCGACCAGCATCGGCTGCTGGCGCTTGCGGCACTCCTCGATCAGCGCGATGATCGATTCATATTTCTCGCGCGCGGTGCGATAGACCTCGTCGTCCTGGTCGTCGCGGCACACCGGCATGTTGGTCGGAATCTCGGCGACGTCGAGCTTGTAGATCTCCGAGAACTCGGAGGCCTCGGTCGCCGCGGTGCCCGTCATGCCGGCGAGCTTGGGATAGAGCCGGAAATAGTTCTGGAAGGTGATCGACGCCAGCGTCTGGTTCTCCTGCTGGATCGACACGTTCTCCTTGGCCTCGAGCGCCTGGTGCAGACCCTCGGAGTAGCGCCGGCCTTCCATCATGCGGCCGGTGAACTCGTCGATGATGACGAGCTTGTCGTCCTTGACGATGTAGTCGACGTCGCGGGTGAACAGCTTGTGGGCGCGCAGCGCCTGGTTGACGTGGTGCAGCTGGTTGATGTTGTGGATGTCGTAGAGATCGCCGGTGTCCAGCTGGCCGGCCTCGCGCAGCAGCTCGACGATGTGCTCCTGCCCGACTTCGGTCAGCGACACGGTGCGCTGCTTCTCGTCCTTCTCGTAGTCTTCCGGCTTCAGCTTGGGGATCAGCTTGTCGGTCGCGATATAAAGCGCCGAGCTGTCCTCCGCGGGACCCGAGATGATCAGCGGCGTGCGCGCCTCGTCGATCAGGATCGAGTCGACCTCGTCGACGATCCCATAGTTGAACGGCCGCTGGACCATGTCGTCCAGGCGGAACTTCATGTTGTCGCGCAGATAGTCGAAGCCGAACTCGTTGTTGGTGCCGTAGGTCACGTCGGCAGCATAGGACTCGCGACGTTGATCGTCGGTCAGGCCGTGGACGATGCAGCCGACCGTCAGCCCGAGGCACGTGTAGATCCGGCCCATCCACTCGGAGTCGCGGCGCGCCAGGTAGTCGTTGACCGTGACGACGTGGACGCCCTTGCCGCCCAGCGCGTTCAGGTAGACGGCCAGGGTCGCGACCAGCGTCTTGCCTTCGCCGGTCTTCATCTCGGAGATCATGCCGCGGTGGAGCACCATGCCGCCCAGCAACTGGACGTCGAAGTGGCGCTGACCGAGCGCCCGCTTGGCGGCCTCGCGGACGGTCGCGAACGCCTCGACCAGGATGTCGTCGAGCTCGGCGCCATCGGCCAGACGTTGCCGGAACGCCGCGGTGCGCGCCTTGAGCGCGGCGTCGTCGAGGCCTTCGAGCTCGGGCTCGAGCGCGTTGATCGCGGCGACCGGCTTGCCCAGGCTCTTGATCAAGCGGTCGTTGGCGTTGCCAAAAAGCCGCCGGGCGATGACGCCTAACATCGATACCTCGAAGGGGAAAACCGGGGAAAATGGGCCAGCCGACAGGCAGATGAGACATAGGAGGACGCGCCACCGCTGTCAACGCGACCGGGCGCCCGCGGTTGCTCCCGAACGGCCCCGAACGCAACACCGCCTTGCGGATTCGCGGGTCCCCGCCAGGGTGGCATCCGACCGGCCGCGCCGCTAATCTGGCGCCCGCCGCGACCCGGGCGGGCGGGCCGTGCCCGGGCGTCCGACCGCGGCGCGGGCGGCCGACGCGGGCGGCCGCGGGAAAGGATCTGGGAATGTCCTCAAGCTTTGGTACCCCCGTAGGCGCCGCACGGCGCGCGCGCTGCGTCACGGTCGCGCTGGCGCTGGCGCTCGGCGCCGCGGCCGCATCGGCGCAAACCGTCGGCGACGCGATCAAGAGCGGCGCCGGCAAGGACGACCCGATCGTCGCCCGGGTCAACGGTGTCGAGATCCATCGCTCCGACGTGCTCCATGCGCTGGAGACCATGCCGCCCCAGGTGCAGCAGATGCCGATGACGCAGGTCTACCCGCTGCTGCTCGAGCGGCTGATCGACGGCAAGCTGGTGATCGGCGCGGGGCGGGCGCAAAAACTCCAGGACGATGGCGAGATCAAGCGCAAGGTCGCCGACTTCGAGAGCCGCGCGATCCAGGAGGCCTATCTCAGCCGCGCCGTCACGGGCAAGGTGACCGACGGCGTGCTGCGCAAGAAATACGAGACCTTCATCAACGACAACCCGCCGCAGGAGGAAGTGCGCGCCCGCCACATCCTGGTGACCAGCGAGAAGGCGGCGCAGGACGCACTCGCCGAGCTCAAGAAGGGTACCGATTTCGCCACGGTGGCGCGCGCCAAGTCGACCGACGGCTCGGCGCGCGACGGCGGCGATCTCGGCTATTTCAGCCGCGGCGACATGGTCGCCGAGTTCTCCGACGCGGCGTTCGCCATGAAGGCCGGCGAGATCAGCAAGACGCCGGTCAAGAGCCAGTTCGGCTGGCACCTCATCAAGGTCGAGGACCGCCGCGTGTCGCCGGCACCGAGCTTCGAGGAGACCAAGGAGCAGCTTCGCACCGAGCTGTCGCAGGAGCTGGTCGGCGAGGTCGTCGAGGATCTGCGCACCAAGGCCAAGATCGAGCGCTTCGGGCTCGACGGCAAACCGCTCGCCCCTACCAAGTAGGCCAGCCCATGGAACTGAAACGTTCGCCGCTCGCTCCCACGACGTTGCCCACCCTGCCCGAGATCCGCGGTCTGCGTCTGGCCGCCGGCGAGTCGGGCGTGCGCTACCAAGGTCGGCCCGACCTGCTGGTCGTCGAGCTGCAGCCCGGCACCACGATCGCCGGCACGCTGACGCGCTCGCTGGCGCCGTCGGCGCCGGTCGACTGGTGCCGCGCCTGTCTGCCGCGCGGCCGCGCCCGCGCCCTGGTGGTCAACTCGGGCAACGCCAACGCCTTCACGGGCACGCGCGGCGTCGACTCGGTCAAGCGCACGGTCGCGGCGACCAGCCGGCTGTTCAACTGCGCCGACGACGAGGTCTACCTGGCGTCGACCGGCGTGATCGGCGAGCCGCTGGCCGACGAGAAGATCACCGCGCTGCTGCCGCGCCTGGCGACGTCGCTGCGCGGCGATGCCTGGCCCGAGGCCGCGCGCGCGATCATGACCACCGACACCTTTCCCAAGGTGGCGACGCGCACGGTTACGATCGACGGCACCCGGGTGACCATCAACGGCATCGCCAAGGGCTCGGGCATGATCGCGCCCGATATGGCGACCATGCTCGCCTTCGTCTTCACCGATGCCGCGATTCCGGCCGAGGCGCTGCGCGGCATGGTCACGGCGTCGGTCGATCGCTCGTTCAACTGCTTGACGGTCGACAGCGACACCTCGACCTCGGATACCGTGCTGGTCTGCGCGACCGGCGCCGCCGGGCACGACATGGTGCGCGACGGCCAGCTGCCCGGCTTCCGCCGGGCCTTGACCGATCTGATGACCGATCTCGCCAAGCAGGTCGTGGCCGACGGCGAGGGCGCCGAAAAATTCGTCACCATCGAGGTTGCGGGCGCGGCGAGCAAGCGCGCAGCGCGGCGCATCGGGCTGGCGATCGCCAACTCGCCGCTGGTCAAGACCGCGATCGCCGGCGAGGACGCCAACTGGGGCCGTATCGTGATGGCGGTCGGCAAGGCCGGCGAGAAGGCCGATCGCGACCGCATGGCGGTCAAGATCGGCGGCGTCACCGTCGCCGAGAACGGCCAACGCGTCGAAGGCTACGACGAAGCGCCGGTGGCCAGCCACATCAAGGGCCGCGACATTCGCATCGCCGTCGACGTCGGCGTCGGCCGCAGCAAGGCCACGGTGTGGACCTGCGATCTGACGCACCGCTACATCGACATCAACGCGGGCTATCGCAGCTGACCACGCTTGTCACACCCGCCGGCAACTGGACGGTCCTGAGCGCGCCGCGGCTGGCGTTGCGGCCGCTGACCGGCGCCGACCACGCCGCGGTCGAAACCTTCGCCGCCGAGTGGCGGCTCGCCGCCGACCCGCGCGACGCCCGGCCGACCGATGGCAGCGAAAGCGTCGCCGACTGGCTGGACGAGGTCGAAAAGGCACGCACGCGCGGCGAGTGCCTGACCTACGCGATCGAGCGCCAATCGGACCGCGAGTTCGTCGGCACGATCAGCCTGCGCTTCGTCGACGGCGCGGCGATCGGCGAGATCGGCTATTGGATCGGCCAGGCGTTCCAGCGCCGCGGCTATGCGACCGAGGCGATCGACCGGCTGCTGCGCTACGCCTTCGACACCCTGCGCCTCGACGAGGTGCGTGCCGCGACCGCGACCGGCAACCTGCCGTCGATCAACCTGCTGCGCAAGCTCGGCATGATCGAAGGCGAATACGCCGACAGCACCGCGACCGGCATCCGCGACTGGTCGCTGCGTCGGACGCGCGCGACCGCGCCGGCGCCCG